>NZ_JARPLC010000630.1:0-200 GCF_032350395.1 Limnospira sp. PMC 289.06 | reverse complement strand
TAGTGAGTAATGCTATTCACAAGGCAGTAGTGAAAAATGTAAGCGCATGGTTAGAGGGTAAAGGATGTGACCAGAAGCTAAAGCCCAATTGTCATGGTGGGGATATGCCCACAGGTCACGGTATGGATATATAGCACAAGACAGTAAAGTTAGGACGTATAATGGAGAGGACGAGATGACTAAGAAGACCAAAAATGCCA
>NZ_JARPLC010000629.1:0-202 GCF_032350395.1 Limnospira sp. PMC 289.06 | reverse complement strand
GTTAGCCATTCAGAAATAGCAGTTTTGCACTGTTCAATGATTCCTAGGTCTTTTGAGATAACCACGAAATCATCGGCGTATCGTATTAGGTTGGCTTGTGTGGCTGTTCCTTTATTAGGATACATTTCTTTAACTAGCCTTTCCATACCCAACAGTGCGATGTTGGCGAGTATTGGACTTATTACCCCTCCCTGGGGTGTCC
>NZ_JARPLC010000628.1:0-202 GCF_032350395.1 Limnospira sp. PMC 289.06 | reverse complement strand
GCACCTAACAAAGAACACTTGCTTAAACAGCTTGAGCCTATTAACGCCAAACAAACGCAATTCAAAAAGAAACAACGGATAGCTGTTGATGTGTTTAAAGATTGGTGGTTTAAAACCCAACAAGAAGCCTATACTATTAAAAATCACCAACATCAATCATCCCGACATAGCTGGTTATGGGTAACGGGTATGACAGTAATGT
>NZ_JARPLC010000627.1:0-203 GCF_032350395.1 Limnospira sp. PMC 289.06 | reverse complement strand
CGTTTTGTGGCCATGCTCTTGGGCAAAAGCCTTGAATTTTTGCCAGTCGGTAATTTTGTGGTTATTGCCAGGTCGGTGATTAGGTTTAGGGAGGAAGTCTCCGGTCTGTGCTTTTCTTTGCAGCCAGAGATTAATGGTGTTCCGGCTGACATGGAAAACTTGACTGGCTTCTGTTTTGGGCATACCGTCTAGTTCAATTGCAT
>NZ_JARPLC010000626.1:0-204 GCF_032350395.1 Limnospira sp. PMC 289.06 | reverse complement strand
CGCCTACAACAATCGGGGTTTTGCTCACCGGAGCCAGGGAAATTATAAAGCAGCCATAGCTGACTACAACCGCGCTATTGAAATTAACCCGAATTATCATAATGCCTACAACAATCGGGGTTTTGCTCACCGGAGCCAGGGAAATTATAAAGCAGCCATAGCTGACTACAACCGCGCTATTGAAATTAACCCGAATTATCATAA
>NZ_JARPLC010000625.1:0-204 GCF_032350395.1 Limnospira sp. PMC 289.06 | reverse complement strand
CAACGTGATCAGCAACAGCGAGAGGAGTTTATTGCTCAGATTGAACAGATGGAGCCACAAGAAGTGGTCTACCTCGATGAAGCCGGCATGAATAGTCAGGACTCGGATTATCCTTATGGTTACTGTGAGCAAGGACAACGCTTCGATGTCCTCAAATCCGGGAAGAGGCAGGGCAGGGTGAGCTATATAGCCGCATGGTGTCAT
>NZ_JARPLC010000624.1:0-206 GCF_032350395.1 Limnospira sp. PMC 289.06 | reverse complement strand
GGAAATAACCGCCTGGTGGGGACTTCAACCCCTTGGTTGAATATAAGGAGCGCACTCCTGACCATCCTCATAACTGTTTATATGTCCCGACGCTTGGAGAAATCTAAGCAAGGCAGGGAACTCAAGGTCATAAACAAACTGAGAAATCAGGGAGTAGAGAGTGCGAAATGTTGAGGAGACCAAATAAGGCTGTGATGCCTGAAATC
>NZ_JARPLC010000623.1:0-209 GCF_032350395.1 Limnospira sp. PMC 289.06 | reverse complement strand
GGGGAATCGAGATTTGAAGGCACAAGCTATGGGTTCCGTCCAGGACGGTCAGCCCACGACGCAATATCCAGAATCTACCAAAGTATAAACAAAGGAGGTTATTACATACTGGATGCGGACATAGCAAAATGTTTTGACCGAATAAACCATGATAACCTACTGTCCAAAATTCATTGTCCAAGCAGCCTAAAAAGAGACCTGAAACAATG
>NZ_JARPLC010000622.1:0-210 GCF_032350395.1 Limnospira sp. PMC 289.06 | reverse complement strand
TGGTTTTTTTGAGTAAGTCAATCCCCGCGATTTGAGCCATAATGTTGGGTTTCGTTCCTCAAACCAACCCACGAATAAAGCTGTGATGAAGTCGCCAATACTGACTCCCCTAGAATCACTGATAAGGTGACTGCTGTTAATCCGATTTCGATGATTTGCTGTGGTTTAATCATGGGTTCATTCCTTTATTTTTGCAGACAATTTATGGAA
>NZ_JARPLC010000621.1:0-211 GCF_032350395.1 Limnospira sp. PMC 289.06 | reverse complement strand
TTCAGACATGGAACAATTAAACTTAGCAATGGGAAAGAAAGACACGAAAATTGGCTATTCCAAACCAAAGATGGGATACATCTATTCAAACACATCTGGACCCCAATTGTCAGACACACCCTAATACGCCCCGACGCAACACTTTATGACGGAAATTGGACTTACTGGGCAACCAGGAAAGGACAAGCAATCGACACGCCAATTAGGGTAG
>NZ_JARPLC010000620.1:0-213 GCF_032350395.1 Limnospira sp. PMC 289.06 | reverse complement strand
TATAGAAAGGTATGAGTGCGATCGCAGTGGGATTTATCTATGGCTCAAAGTCAACATGATAGCTGTAGGTAGCCGTAGGGGGAACCCACTAGGTTATCAATGTACAACGATACTCCTATCAATGTACAAAGATATCAGACCGCCTACCTGGTTCCCTGTGGGAGTCAGATTATTGGTGAAATATTGAGGAGCCTACTCGCTACCAACAAAATG
>NZ_JARPLC010000619.1:0-213 GCF_032350395.1 Limnospira sp. PMC 289.06 | reverse complement strand
TGACCGTCTCTTTGTTAAGAGTACAGCAACATCTCTTTCATCAAGAGCTGTTTTATCATCGTGACAATGGCGATGTAATAATTGAAGATTCTTGTATTCATCCTTTCCGCCTTGGCTTCTAGGTACAATGTGGTCTACTTCAATTAAATCTGATGGGGTAAAGAATTGCCCGCACCAGGTACATCTACCTTTTGGTTTTTTGAGTAGTTTTGC
>NZ_JARPLC010000618.1:0-215 GCF_032350395.1 Limnospira sp. PMC 289.06 | reverse complement strand
ACTGTAGGGGCGGGTTCCACGGTCAGCCATGCTTCCCAACAGTCAGCTTAATAAACCCGCCCCCCAAGCGGGTCAAGGAAAAAGAATGGCTGGAGTTGATGGGGCTATCACAATCTCCCCTAAACAAAGGTTTGAACTGACTGAGAAAATCAAAGGAAACCTCAAAGCAAAAGCACTTAGGAGAGTATGGATACCAAAACCTGGTAGGGATGAAA
>NZ_JARPLC010000617.1:0-215 GCF_032350395.1 Limnospira sp. PMC 289.06 | reverse complement strand
AGAACCCCTTGAGTATAACGTAAGGTTGAGAGTAACGGCGGTAGCCACCCCCAATTTGAGGATTCACACTCAACGGGTTGAAGCGGGGAACGGAAGGCATAATAGAGGAACCTACCTCTCACTCGACCACTGCCAACCATCCATGATTAGGGAAACCGAATGTCCGGCTTGAACCATTGTAATGCGTCAGTAGCGAAATAGGTTGATACGCTGCG
>NZ_JARPLC010000616.1:0-216 GCF_032350395.1 Limnospira sp. PMC 289.06 | reverse complement strand
CAGCAGGGGGTTGTAACCCTGTTCCCAGTGACAAAAGGGGTATCTACATCAGGAGCAGTGTGCTGGGAAACTCGCGAGCACGGTTTGGAATTGGAGTTGGGGAAGGTGACTTCTCTTTCGAACATAACACAACTTCCCTCTTTTTTTTCGCTCAGTCTTGACCCAGCAATTCTCATTTTGGAAATTCAACTGCTATCGGGTGGGATGTCTAACTCG
>NZ_JARPLC010000615.1:0-216 GCF_032350395.1 Limnospira sp. PMC 289.06 | reverse complement strand
CACCTCCTTGTTAAGAGTACAGCAACCTCTCTTCATCAAGAGCTGTTTTATCATCGCGGGTGTGGCGATGTAATAGCTGAAGGTTTTTGTATTCATCCTTTCCGCCTAGGCTTTGAGGTACAATGTGGTCTACTTCAACTAAATCCGATGGTGCGAAATACTGTCCACACCAGGTACATCTACCTTTTTGCTTTTTGAGTAGTTTTGCTACCCTAA
>NZ_JARPLC010000614.1:0-218 GCF_032350395.1 Limnospira sp. PMC 289.06 | reverse complement strand
TCCCAACGATTAGTATCCCACGATACAAATCAAGGCAGGGAACCCAAGGTCAAAACCAACTAACTCATACAAATTACTTATACAAATTCTACAAATAGATAAGTAGAAGTTAGAGAGTCAGGGTAACGGCGATAGCCACCCCCAGTTTTGGGAATCACAACCCCAGGATTGAAGCGGGGAACGGAAGGCTCCAAGGTGTAACCCAACACCAGAATCGA
>NZ_JARPLC010000613.1:0-220 GCF_032350395.1 Limnospira sp. PMC 289.06 | reverse complement strand
AATTTGGTGATAATTTGGGGCGGAGAATTTACTGGCTTTTGATAGCAGGCGATCGCCTCACCCCACCTCGGAATTATAACACAGGCAACAAGCCAGTTTGACTTCTATAAGCGATCGCCATCAATCCCCGCTTCCCGCAACAACATCTCCAACCTTTTAGCCTTTCGGCGCTCCTCTTCCAACTCGGCGGTCAGTTGTTCGGCTCGCGATCGCTCCTGTT
>NZ_JARPLC010000612.1:0-221 GCF_032350395.1 Limnospira sp. PMC 289.06 | reverse complement strand
AATATTGCATCATGGGCTGACCGTCCGGGTCGGAACCCATAGCTGTTGCTTTCAAATCTCGATTCCCATTCAGGTTCGAGTGCCGATTTAACCAAGGCTTGCCTAGCTCTATCCTGGATTGTGGGTATTCCTATTCCAGCTTTTTTCATCCATTCCGGGTTTTGGAATCCACACCCGTCGCAGTGGTTTTGCTTTGAGGTTTCCCTTAATGTTCTTAACAA
>NZ_JARPLC010000611.1:0-224 GCF_032350395.1 Limnospira sp. PMC 289.06 | reverse complement strand
CTCAGAGTCCAGGAGGACTTAAAACGTTCCGTTTATATGGGCATTCCATCTTTAGACTTGTCCTTTCCACCGGGGTACTTTAAAAGTCTGTGTAGGTATCTCAAACAAAATCCTACTTTTCCCCTTACTCTTTTGAGCGCAGCGTATCAACCTGTTTCGCTGCCTAATTTTTACGATGGTTCAAGCCGGACATTCGGTTTCCCTAATCATGGATGGTTGGCAGT
>NZ_JARPLC010000610.1:0-225 GCF_032350395.1 Limnospira sp. PMC 289.06 | reverse complement strand
ACGGCGATTTGTATGTCATTAGGGTTGAGAGCGATCGCTATGGTCGCACAGTCGCGGAGTTATTTAAACCAACCCCCCAAGGCGGCGAGATTAATCTCAAAACGCAAATGATTATGGATTGTCATTCCTGGAACTGGACACAATACAGCCAAAGGTGTCCAAATGCACAAACATACCAAGTCGCAGAATCTATAGCCAGGGAACGTGGTTTGTATCCACCACCTG
>NZ_JARPLC010000609.1:0-226 GCF_032350395.1 Limnospira sp. PMC 289.06 | reverse complement strand
GACAACTGTTCGGGGTCAATTCCCAACTCTCGCAATTTAGCCGCTAGTTGGTCTTTTTGTTGTCGTTCGATTTCTAATTGATTTTGAGTAGTGATTAACTCATTTTGAACACTTCCTAACTGTCGTTGAGCTTCCGTAGCTGATTCTTCGGGAGTGGGTACTAAAACACCCTCAGGACTAAAAAAGCGGAGTTGACGATTTTCTATCCCTAAGAATAGTTGCAGTT
>NZ_JARPLC010000608.1:0-226 GCF_032350395.1 Limnospira sp. PMC 289.06 | reverse complement strand
GTGCTGGTTATCGGGTGGGTTCTGGGGCGGGTTTACTAGGCTAACCCCTGTGAACCGAACAGGCTACGGCGGAACCCGCCCCTACCATGGCTGCTGGTTATCGGGTGGGTTCTGGGGCGGGTTTACTAGGCTAACCCCTGTGAACCGAACAGGCTACGGCGGAACCCGCCCCTACCATGGCTGCTGGTTATCGGGTGGGTTCTGGGGCGGGTTTACTAGGCTAACC
>NZ_JARPLC010000607.1:0-228 GCF_032350395.1 Limnospira sp. PMC 289.06 | reverse complement strand
AAGAGTTGTTGATAACACCATGCGGCCATATAGCTCACCCTGCCCTGCCTCTTCCCGGATTTGAGGGCATCGAAGCGTTGTCCTTCCTCGCAGTAACCATAAGGATAATCCGAGTCTTGACTATTCATGCCAGCTTCATCGAGGTAAACCAACTCTTCCGGCTCCATATGTTGAATCTGAGCAATAAACTCCTCTCGCTGTTGCTGATCACGTTCTTGGTAGCCGTAA
>NZ_JARPLC010000606.1:0-229 GCF_032350395.1 Limnospira sp. PMC 289.06 | reverse complement strand
CAATGACTTGAGCCAAATCTTCCGCCACAGAATCTTCTGGTTGATTCCAATCTGGAAAGACAATTAAGTTAATATCTTTAAGATTGAGGTGATCAAGTGCCTGAGATTGCTCTGATATAGCAGCTTCTATGCCTTGCAGCATTTGTTGGGCAGGTGCAAAATCGGGTGCAAAATTTAAGACATCAAATAAAGCGCGTTGGGCTAAATCCAGAGCGTCTATTTTGGCTGC
>NZ_JARPLC010000605.1:0-229 GCF_032350395.1 Limnospira sp. PMC 289.06 | reverse complement strand
CGCCTTCCGTTCCCCGCTTCAATCTGACGGGTTGTGTATCCTGAAACTGGGGGTGGCTATCGCCGTTACTCTTTCCCACAATCGCCCAAGTGGTTTTAATCCTCCATGTTGTATAATTGAGTATTGCGATTTTCTTTGTGGGATTGACCTTGAGTTCCCTGCCTTGCTTTCGCTTTGGGACATATAAACAGTTATGAGGATGGTCAGGAGTGCGCTCCTTATATTCAAC
>NZ_JARPLC010000604.1:0-229 GCF_032350395.1 Limnospira sp. PMC 289.06 | reverse complement strand
CTGCCATGGATTCCGTTCTCAAGGCTGCGTCCTAACCACCTTGACTAATGCTATAGAGTCTGACCTGGCTTCAATGTTGGAATTAAGATGAACTCCAACCACAACTCAAACACTGTCCGATTACAACAACCCTCAAAGCGATCGGGGGCTAAGAGTTGTTGATAACACCATGCCGCCATATAGCTCACCCTGCCCTGCCTCTTCCCTGATTTGAGGGCATCGAAGCGTT
>NZ_JARPLC010000603.1:0-237 GCF_032350395.1 Limnospira sp. PMC 289.06 | reverse complement strand
GGGTCTCTTTTTAGGCAGCTTGGACAATGAATTTTGGACAGTAGGTAATCATGGTTTATTCGGTCAAAACATTTTGCTATATCAGCATCGAGTACATAATATTCACCCTTGTTGATACTTGAGTAAATTCGTGCTATTGCATCTTGGGCTGACCGTCCGGGACGGAACCCATAGCTTGTGCTTTCAAATCTCGATTCCCATTCAGGTTCGAGAGCCGACTTAACCAAGGCTTGCCTT
>NZ_JARPLC010000602.1:0-238 GCF_032350395.1 Limnospira sp. PMC 289.06 | reverse complement strand
CGGGTTACGCTGCGCTTTACTCACGGCTGGGGAAGTTGGGTTACGCTGCGCTTCACACAACCTACATACTGGGAAGTTGGGTTACGCTGCGCTTCACACAACCTACATACTACATACATACTGGGAAGTTGGGTTACGCTGCGCTTCACCCAACCTACTAAAAGGGCTAAGGGCTAAGAGTCGGGGGGGGCACAGGCTACCCGAAAACCGTAGTTGCTGCTGAGGTAGTCCGGGTCGA
>NZ_JARPLC010000601.1:0-242 GCF_032350395.1 Limnospira sp. PMC 289.06 | reverse complement strand
TAATCTAAAGATGGAATGCCCGCATAGATGGAACGTTTAAACCCCTCATTGGCTCTGCTAATAAATAAGTGAGTGTGCGAGATGTTTAGGAATGAAATAGGGCTGAGATGCTCGAAATAACCTCCTAGTGGGGACTTCAACCCCTTGGTTGAATACAAGAAACTCGTATCTCGTTTCTGAGCATCCCCATAACTGTTTATATGTCCCGACGTTGGGAGGAATCCAAACAAGGCAGGGAACTC
>NZ_JARPLC010000600.1:0-243 GCF_032350395.1 Limnospira sp. PMC 289.06 | reverse complement strand
CTGAAGGTCTCTGTTGAGACTACCGCTGAGTAATAATTTGACCATCCCCGAATAATCGGGTTTAGTCTGCTAATCAGGGCTGATTGAGGTGCTGTTTTGTATTGTTTTATTACACCTTTAATCACTTCTGTGTGGGCTTTGACTGCTTTGTTGCTGGGTTTTATGTGGGTTTTATGTCCGATTAGTCTGCTTGTTGCCCCACCTGTTTTCCCAGATTTATACTTTCCAACGGGGTATTGCCTG
>NZ_JARPLC010000599.1:0-243 GCF_032350395.1 Limnospira sp. PMC 289.06 | reverse complement strand
CGAAGCGTTTACCTTTGTCTTGGAATTGTAGAAGTCCAGATTGGTGTCAAGGGACTTAATGTGATCGCTTTTTTGTCCTAACTGGGAATTTGTACTTATTTTGTCCATTTTCCCAGTAGGCTGCCTTCCATTGGGTCAGTCTGATAACTCACTCCTTGCTTTCTGCCCTGGGACGGTTAATCCGGCTAGTGCGATCGCGTTTACCTCTTGTCCCTGGCTGTTCATTGCTAAGTATTTTGTAAA
>NZ_JARPLC010000598.1:0-243 GCF_032350395.1 Limnospira sp. PMC 289.06 | reverse complement strand
CATCAGAAGCCCTAGGGACTATCACTAGCGCTAGTGAATTTTGGGATTGGTACGATGCGACTATCTTAGGAAAGAACCAGATTGAGGATAATCTGATAACCTATCGGGAAATATTCCAACAACTAGAGGATGAGTATTTTGCGGGTTGCAACCGCAACACAGGAAGACCGCGTTCTCGCGATATTGTTAGTGACCTATCATCTTACGAGGCTACTAAAGGAATATATTTCAGGCTGTTCCCTA
>NZ_JARPLC010000597.1:0-245 GCF_032350395.1 Limnospira sp. PMC 289.06 | reverse complement strand
TGCATTTACCAAACAAATTAATATAGAGAGTAACATACCCCAGCAATTACAAAAAACTTTCATCAAAGTAGATAATCGGCGGCTGCGTCAAGTCCTGATTAACTTGCTAAGTAATGCGGTAAAATTTACCCATAAAGCTGGTAAAATTAACTTAAATGTGGGCATAAAACCATCTCCTAATCCGGCAATTTCCACTCCTCAATCTATCTATTTCTCAGTCATAGATAACGGAATTGGGATTGCTA
>NZ_JARPLC010000596.1:0-246 GCF_032350395.1 Limnospira sp. PMC 289.06 | reverse complement strand
CTAAAGAATTGCCCGCACCAGGTACATCTACCTTTTGGTTTTTTGAGTAGTTTTGCTACCCTAATTGGCGTGTCGATTGCTTGTCCTTTCCTGGTTGCCCAGTAAGTCCAATTTCCGTCATAAAGTGTTGCGTCGGGGCGTATTAGGGTGTGTCTGACAATTGGGGTCCAGATGTGTTTGAATAGATGTATCCCATCTTTGGTTTGGAATAGCCAATTTTCGTGTCTTTCTTTCCCATTGCTAAGT
>NZ_JARPLC010000595.1:0-247 GCF_032350395.1 Limnospira sp. PMC 289.06 | reverse complement strand
CCTCCTTGTTAAGAGTACAGCATCATCTCTTCATCAAGAGCTGTTTTATCATCGTGGCAATGGCGATGTAATAATTGGAGATTCTTGTATTCATCCTTTCCGCCTTGGCTTCTGGGTACAATATGGTCTACTTCAATTAAGTCTGACGGGGTAAAGAATTGCCCACACCAGTTACATCTACCTTTTTGCTTCTTGAGTAGTTTTGCTACCCTATTTGGTGTATCGATTGCTTGTCCTTTCCTGGTTG
>NZ_JARPLC010000594.1:0-247 GCF_032350395.1 Limnospira sp. PMC 289.06 | reverse complement strand
CGTTTATTGCTCAGATTCAACATATGGAGCCGGAAGGGTTGGTTTACCTCGATGAAGCTGGCATGAATAGTCAAGACTCGGATTATCCTTATGGTTACTGCCAGGAAGGACAACGCTTCCATACCCTCAAATCAGGGAAGAGGCAGGGCAGGGTGAGCTATATGGCCGCATGGTGTTATCAACAACTCTTAGCTCCCTTTACCTTTGAGGGTTGTTGTAATCGGACAGTGTTTGAGTTGTAGTTGGA
>NZ_JARPLC010000593.1:0-251 GCF_032350395.1 Limnospira sp. PMC 289.06 | reverse complement strand
TTACCTCCCAGGTGGATTACTTTTTCAATACAGCCGCCCCCATTATTCCAGAAGATGGTCAGGTTGTGATTCCACCAGACGAAGACGAATCGCCTGTTATTCCAGAAGATGAACAACTGGAAAATCAACCCCCCACCGCTAACGATGATAACGCCACCGTCAAAACCGGAAACGCCGTTACCATTGATGTCCTCAATAACGATAGCGACCCTGATGGTGTTTTAATCCCAGATACCGTCACCGTAGTTGAC
>NZ_JARPLC010000592.1:0-251 GCF_032350395.1 Limnospira sp. PMC 289.06 | reverse complement strand
TTTGCCATTGACTGCTATCACAAGGGAGTTACCCTATCGGTGTTTGGTTGGGGGGATGGTATGGGTATTTGACAGATTGATTAAGTTGTGCTTGTTGACTGAGTAATCATCCTATTGACAGAATTATTTTCCTGTGCTAGGACTAGATTATGAGTAATATCTGAGTAACTCAATAGGATATAGGGTTGAGTAATAACCCGCTATCGCTATCAGGATAAGGGTTTATAGTTATGCGTTCTGACGGATACAGA
>NZ_JARPLC010000591.1:0-252 GCF_032350395.1 Limnospira sp. PMC 289.06 | reverse complement strand
TTGAGCTAGTATCGCAAAAGGTAATAATCCCGGCACATTTATAAACGTATCTACAGATTCTTCCCAGAGTCTAATTACCTGAAATTTATGGCGCGTTTGAGACTAGCCATCCCACTAAATCATCTATCTCCGAAAAGTCTAGTAATGCTTCTCCTAACTGCTCTAATGCCGGTAATGATAACTGATTGATTTGACCTATGACCGTTTCTGGCAAACTGCCTAATCTCCTATTTAGCAGCCGTAAAATTAGGG
>NZ_JARPLC010000590.1:0-253 GCF_032350395.1 Limnospira sp. PMC 289.06 | reverse complement strand
CTTTTGTGTCCTAATAGTTTCCCATGTGGAATTTTCCCAGTTCTATATTTTCCTACAGGATATTGCCTAATATTGAAACCTAAGAAATCAAATCCGGGTTCCTCTGCTTTGCCGTTATACTCAATAGATTTGAGTGTATGGCAGATTCGAGTTTTTTCAGGTTTAATCTCTAATCCAACAGGCTTTAGCCATTCAGAAATAGCAGTTTTGCACTGTTCAATGATTCCTAAGTCTTTGGATATGACTACAAAAT
>NZ_JARPLC010000589.1:0-255 GCF_032350395.1 Limnospira sp. PMC 289.06 | reverse complement strand
GGCGATAGCGAGTTTAAAGAAAGGATTTGGGAAACCAAAACCAATCAAGACTACGAGCAACGCATGGAAGGCAATCCCGTGGACTAAGGTTCAACGGAAAGTTTTCAAGCTCCAAAAGAGTATATTCCAAGCAGCTAAATCGGGACAAGATGCAAAGGTAAGAAGGTTGCAACGTCTATTGGTGAAATCATATTATGCCAGGCTCCTAGCAGTGCGACTGTAGGGGCGGGTTCCACGGTCAGCCATGCTTCCCAA
>NZ_JARPLC010000588.1:0-255 GCF_032350395.1 Limnospira sp. PMC 289.06 | reverse complement strand
GAACCCGGTTTTTTTGACAAAGACAAACCCCGTTTCTGGAAACAAGCGATCGCCTTCCCAACCACCCAGGAGTCACATATTCCTGTAGGGGCGGGTTCAACAGCCTATATTCTTCTTCACCAGCAGCGATATAAACCCGCCCCGTTTTTTGAAAAACCCCGTTTCTGGAAACAAGCGATCGCCTTCCCAACCACCCAGGAGTCACATATTCCTGTAGGGGCGGGTTCAACAGCCTATATTCTTCTTCACCAGCAG
>NZ_JARPLC010000587.1:0-256 GCF_032350395.1 Limnospira sp. PMC 289.06 | reverse complement strand
TGGTATCGGTGCAGTTTACAGCGCTATCGGTAAACCCCAGGAAGCCTTAACATACTTACAGCAAGCATTAATCATTAGCCGGGAAGTGAGCGATCGCGCCGGGGAAGCGGCTACTCTCAATAATATCGGTGCAGTTTACAGCGCTATCGGTCAACCCCAGCAAGCCTTAACATACTACCAGCAAGCATTACCCATTAGGCGGGAAGTGAGCGATCGCAGGGGGGAAGCAGCTACTCTCAATGGTATCGGTGCAGTT
>NZ_JARPLC010000586.1:0-257 GCF_032350395.1 Limnospira sp. PMC 289.06 | reverse complement strand
TTTCGCTACTAGAGTATTACGATGGTTCAAGCCGGACATTCGGTTTCCCTAATCAAGGATGGTTGGCAGTGGTCGCCTCTGGAAGTAGGTTCTACTTCACGCCTTCCGTTCCCCGCTTCAATCCTGGGGTAATGATTCCCAAAACTGGGGGTGGCTATCGCCGTTAATCTCAACCTTACGTTATACTCAAGGGGTTCACAACGCCCCTCTTTTTTTAGCTCAGTCTTGACCTTGAGTCTCTCTGCCTTATCTGGTTG
>NZ_JARPLC010000585.1:0-258 GCF_032350395.1 Limnospira sp. PMC 289.06 | reverse complement strand
ATCGTTGTACATTGATAGGGGTATCGTTGTACATTGATAACCTAGTGGGTTCCCCCCTACGACTACCTTCGGCTACCTACGGCTATCGTGTTGACTTTGAAACATACCACCCCCCCTAACCGGAACAAACACTCTTGGGGGTGCGACCGATGTGATAGCAGTCAATGGTGACGCTAGGAACCGCCAGGCTTGCTATTGACGGGTATCACAAGGGAGTTACCCTATCGGTGTTTGGTTGGGGGGATGGTATGGGTATTT
>NZ_JARPLC010000584.1:0-260 GCF_032350395.1 Limnospira sp. PMC 289.06 | reverse complement strand
CAATTTTTCCATCTCAGCCGGAACACTATCAATCTCTGGCTGCAAAGAAAAGCACACACCGGAGACTTCCTCCCTAAACCTAATCACCGACCTGGCAATAACCACCAAATTACCGACTGGCATAAATTCAAGGCTTTTGCCCAAGAGCATGGCCACAAAACCTCCGCTCAAATGGCTGAACTTTGGGATGACGACATCTCTCCTGGCACCATATCCAGAGCCTTGAAGAAAATTGGCTTCACCAGAAAAAAACTTACGGC
>NZ_JARPLC010000583.1:0-260 GCF_032350395.1 Limnospira sp. PMC 289.06 | reverse complement strand
CTTTTACCTACTGGAACCTCAAAGGGTGGGATGGTAGCGTCAATCATCACATCTACATAGGGAAATCTGACCAACTCATTGTAGACAAGCTAACAGACGTAGCGTTAGCTATGATTACTAAGTGTAAGATTAGCGGGGAGCTACCAAAACGACATTTCCTGTACTAAACCCTAACACCTAACAGCTAACTCAATAACTTAAATGGCCCCTATGGTTTCTGACTGTAGGGGTTCATTCATATTATCTGTTTTCAGTACCGA
>NZ_JARPLC010000582.1:0-263 GCF_032350395.1 Limnospira sp. PMC 289.06 | reverse complement strand
CTCCAACCACAACTCAAACACTGTCCGATTACAACAACCCTCAAAGGTAAAGGGAGTTAAGAGTTGTTGATAACACCATGGGGCCATATAGCTCACCCTGCCCTGCCTCTTCCCTGATTTGAGGGCATCGAAGCGTTGTCCTTCCTGGCAGTAACCATAAGGATAATCCGAGTCTTGACTATTCATGCCAGCTTCATCGAGGTAAACCAACCCTTCCGGCTCCATATGTTCAATCTGAGCAATAAACTCCTCTCGCTGTTGCT
>NZ_JARPLC010000581.1:0-264 GCF_032350395.1 Limnospira sp. PMC 289.06 | reverse complement strand
ACCCCCCCCCCAACCCCACTGCCCCCTCGCTGGTCGTGTTACGCGCACCGAAACCCAACTTTCCCTTTGTAGGTTGTGTGAAGCGCAGCTAAACCCAACTTTCCCTTTGTAGGTTGTGTGAAGCGCCGCGAAACCCAACTTTCCCATTGTAGGTTGTGTGAAGCGCCGCGAAACCCAACTTTCCCATTGTTGGTTGGGTGAAGCGCAGCTAAACCCAACTTCCCCAGTGTACCATTGTAGTGAAGCGCAGCGAAACCCAACTTC
>NZ_JARPLC010000580.1:0-264 GCF_032350395.1 Limnospira sp. PMC 289.06 | reverse complement strand
ATATACCACCAATCCTTAAAGGCATCGATGCCTATCCGTTGTTTCTTTTTGAATTGTGTTTGTTTGGCGTTAATAGGTTCAAGCTGTTTGAGTAAATGGTCTTTGTTAGGTGATTTCTCAGCTATGGCTTTTAAGATGTAGTAACGTTCCTTGAAGGTTTTGGAGCCTACTAATTGTTCTCCATTCTGCAAGGGAATATATAGCATAGCCTTGAAACTCTCCCAGCTAGGATATTCATCCCAGTTAGGGAACAGCCTGAAATAT
>NZ_JARPLC010000579.1:0-265 GCF_032350395.1 Limnospira sp. PMC 289.06 | reverse complement strand
AACCAAAACCTGGCAGGGATGAAAAAAGCTGGAATAGGAATACCCACAATCCAAGACAGAGCAAGGCAAGCCTTGGTTAAGTCGGCTCTCGAACCTGAATGGGAATCGAGATTTGAAAGCACAAGCTATGGGTTCCGTCCCGGACGGTCAGCCCAGGATGCAATAGGCAGGATTTACGCTGCCATTAATAAAGGACAATATTATGTTCTTGATGCAGGTGCGAGACGTTCGGGTATGAAATAGGGCTGAAATGCCCGAAATAACT
>NZ_JARPLC010000578.1:0-267 GCF_032350395.1 Limnospira sp. PMC 289.06 | reverse complement strand
TGAATGGGAGGGGTAGACCGTGAGGTCTATCTCGACCCCTAATCAAGGCAGGGAACCCAAGGTCAAAACAAACCAACTCATACAAATTCCTTATAAGGAAGCCCAGAAATGGATAAGTAGAGTTAGGAAATTAGGGTAACGGCGATAGCCACCCCCAGTTTTGGGAATCACAATCTCAGGATTGAAGCGGGGAACGGAAGGCTCCGAGGTGCAACCCAACACCAGAATCGAGACCACTGCCAACCATCCATGATTAGGGAAACCGAA
>NZ_JARPLC010000577.1:0-267 GCF_032350395.1 Limnospira sp. PMC 289.06 | reverse complement strand
TGGAGATAGTTTAGATTATGCGATCGCATTTTGTTGGTAGTGAGTAGGCTCCTCAAGATTTCACCAATAATCTGGTTCCCTATGGGAGTCAGGTAGGCGGTCTGATATCGTTGTACATTGATAGGGGTATCGTTGTACATTGATAACCTAGTGGGTTCCCCCTATGGGTTGTTTTTGAGCCATATCCTCCCCCTAACCGAAACAAGCACTATTGGGGAAACGAACGATGTGATAGCAGTCAATGGTTCGTTACGAACCGATAGGCTT
>NZ_JARPLC010000576.1:0-268 GCF_032350395.1 Limnospira sp. PMC 289.06 | reverse complement strand
TTCAGTGCTTCCCAGCGGGGGCGACTCACCCAAGAAGCATCAGGGGAACGGATCGCACCATTGGGGAGAATAAATCCGGTGGAGGAGTCAAAAGCAACACCCAACTCTTCGTGGGCTTCATCCCAGCGATCGAGTTGTCCGATAATGCGGCTATTTCTTTTTCCCGATTCGCTCCCGGTGGGTGGTGTCACGAGCAATTCTCCTGTGGCTGTCCGTTCCAATCTTAAATCGGGGTTGGCGGCGGCGATCGCCTGGAATTGTTCAAGGG
>NZ_JARPLC010000575.1:0-268 GCF_032350395.1 Limnospira sp. PMC 289.06 | reverse complement strand
TGGGGGTGGCTATCGCCGTTACCCTAATTTCCTAACTTTTACTTATCCATTTCTGGACATCCTATAAGGAATTTGTATGAGTTAGTTTGTTTTGACCTTGGGTTCCCTGCCTTGATTTGTATCGTAGGATACTAATCGTTGGGACATATAAACAGTTATGAGGATGGTCAGGAGTGCGCTCCTTATATTCAACCAAGGGGTTGAAGTCCCCACCAGGCGGTTATTTCGGGTATTGCAACCCTATTTCATGCCTGAACGTCTCGCACTT
>NZ_JARPLC010000574.1:0-270 GCF_032350395.1 Limnospira sp. PMC 289.06 | reverse complement strand
TTTGGCTTAGGGTGTTTATTGTGGGTAAATTAGAGGCAAGCATTCATATAAATTTTCAATAGGCCTATTGCAATAGGCCTATTGGCAAAAAATACATAGACACCCCCTACAGTTAGAAACCATAGGGGGCCATTTAAGTTATTGGGGTAGCTGTTAGGTGTTAGGGTTTAGGTTGTTCTGCACTTAGCAATCATAGCGTTAGCTACGTCTATTAACTTATCTACAGTGACTTGGTCAGCTTTCCCTATGTAAATGTGATGATTGACGCTA
>NZ_JARPLC010000573.1:0-273 GCF_032350395.1 Limnospira sp. PMC 289.06 | reverse complement strand
GCTTAGCCGTAGGTTGTAGGTAAAGCTATCTGTTAGGGGTAAAGTAGTTCTGGGTATTATCTGGACATGATAGGGTAAGCATTCATATAAATTTTTAACAGTCCGTTGCAACAGTCCGTTAGCCAAAAAATAAATAGACACCCCCATAGTCAGAAACCATAGGGGACCATTTAAGTTATTGGGGTAGCTGTTAGGTGTTAGCTGTTAGGTGTTAGGGTTTACGCCAACCATCATCATCAATATCATCTCTGTTGATTGGGAGATGGGGTGATT
>NZ_JARPLC010000572.1:0-275 GCF_032350395.1 Limnospira sp. PMC 289.06 | reverse complement strand
GCGATGGAAACCATAGGTCTGAACCAGTAGAAGACAGTTTATCCCCCATTATAGCAGTTATTATCCTACCATCTATGATTCTTCTAGCTGCTGACGCACCTCATTGATAGATAACCCCAATGCTACAGAAATTTGCTGTACTGTTAATCCGATATTGTCTAATTGAGCAATAGCTGCTAAACGTGCTTGACGTTCTTTTTGTGCTTCCAATTGAGCCTGCTGTGCTTCCAATTGAGCCTGCTGTGCTTCCAATTGAGCCTGCTGTGCTTCCAATT
>NZ_JARPLC010000571.1:0-284 GCF_032350395.1 Limnospira sp. PMC 289.06 | reverse complement strand
GTAATTATTGTCGCGATTATTCTCAGTACGTTCATTACGCATACAGGAAACCTAATGATTGAGAGTAGGTTAGACGGTATCCAAAATAGCCTAAATTATTTGATTAGATATGTTAGTGATTCTATGACATCAATAGTATGCAAAAAACAGTCAGAAGATAAAAAGCAATCACCCCATCTTCCAATCAACAGAGATGATATTGATGATGATGGTTGGAGAAAACCCTAAACCCTAACACCTAACAGCTACCCCAATAACTTAAATGGCCCCCTATGGTTTCTAAC
>NZ_JARPLC010000570.1:0-284 GCF_032350395.1 Limnospira sp. PMC 289.06 | reverse complement strand
GCTTTGAGGGTTGTTGTAATCGGACAGTGTTTGAGTTGTGGTTGGAGTTCATCTTATAGCACAAGACAGGAAAGTTAGGACGTATAATGGCAAGGATATCTACATAAGACCCAAAAGGCTAGCCCCCTACAGTTACGACCTTAGACAAAAAGTTATTAATGCAATTGAACTAGACGGTATGCCCAAAACAGAAGCCAGTCAAGTTTTCCATGTCAGCCGGAACACCATTAATCTCTGGCTGCAAAGAAAAGCACAGACCGGAGACTTCCTCCCTAAACCTAATC
>NZ_JARPLC010000569.1:0-285 GCF_032350395.1 Limnospira sp. PMC 289.06 | reverse complement strand
TGCAAGCACGGTTTGGAATTGGAGTTGGGGAAGGTGACTTCTCTTTCGACCATAACACAACTCCCCTCTTTTTTTCGCTCAGTCTTGACCTTGAGTCTCTCTGCCTTATCTGGTTGTCGAAGCCAGATGTTGAGACACATAGATAGTTATGGGATGGTCAGGGGTGCGAATCCCTTATATTCCACCAAGGAGTGGAAGTCCCACTAGGAGGTTATTTCAGGCATTGCAGCCCTATTTCACTCCT
Source organism: Limnospira sp. PMC 289.06 (assembly GCF_032350395.1). Classification (NCBI taxonomy): domain Bacteria; kingdom Bacillati; phylum Cyanobacteriota; class Cyanophyceae; order Oscillatoriales; family Sirenicapillariaceae; genus Limnospira; species Limnospira sp. PMC 289.06. The sequence goes on along the minus strand of NZ_JARPLC010000569.1, from coordinate 41 downwards.
AAACGTCTCCCACGCTATCTCTCCATCTACTCCAGCCGTCT
>NZ_JARPLC010000568.1:0-285 GCF_032350395.1 Limnospira sp. PMC 289.06 | reverse complement strand
TGACAATCTGGTCGAGAAAGTCAGTAGTGAAAGTGTAAGCGCAAGCCTATTAGGGGATGAGATGTGACCAAAAGCCAATGCCCGACTGTAATGGTAGGGATATGCTAACAGGTCACGGTTTGATTGTAAAGAAATAGAGCCTAGTAGGTGTACAAATGGCGATAGCGAGTTTAAAGAAAGGGTTTGGGAAACCAAAACCAATCAAGACTACGAGCAACGCATGGAAGGCCATCCCATGGACTAAGGTTCAACGGAAAGTTTTCAAGCTCCAAAAGAGTATATTTC
>NZ_JARPLC010000567.1:0-287 GCF_032350395.1 Limnospira sp. PMC 289.06 | reverse complement strand
ACTCTCTAAAACCTGTTGGTTAGGTAGAACCGGGTAAGACTTGGCAAGCGATCGCCGCCATCTTACCCTTAGTTATGATTGCATCGTAAGCAGCAAAACATCACCCTAAAGTAAGGAGGTATCCTTGATTTATTGTAGTCTATAAACTACCCCAAGCTAGTCGCGAGGAGATTGCTAGAATGTTCGGATTAACTGATTTAAAACAAACTCGTTTCTATCAATCAGTAGGTGCTACTATAGCATTATTAGAGTCATATCAACCCATTTTCCAGGGTTCAATGAATTTC
>NZ_JARPLC010000566.1:0-288 GCF_032350395.1 Limnospira sp. PMC 289.06 | reverse complement strand
AAATCAGTTCCGGTTGCCATAGAAAAATGCGATAAAATAGTTTGTCAGTTTTCATCTTTTGGGACGGGGCTGGTACTGAGTCCAATTTGATTAAGGCTTTGATTAAGGCGATCGCTTGTTTCCAGAAACGGGGTTTGTCAAAAAACGGGGCGGGTTTATATCGCTGCTGGTGAAGAAGAATATAGGCTGTTGAACCCGCCCCTACAGGAATATGTGACCCCTGGGTGGTTGGGAAGGCGATCGCTTGTTTCCAGAAACGGGGTTTGTCAAAAAACGGGGCGGGTTTAT
>NZ_JARPLC010000565.1:0-289 GCF_032350395.1 Limnospira sp. PMC 289.06 | reverse complement strand
TAGTACCCCTAATAGACGGGTTAAGGTTTTGGCTTAGGGTGTTTATTGTGGGTAAATTAGAGGCAAGCATTCATATAAATGATTTCCTGGCCTGGTTTTCCAGGCCAGGAAACAAAAAATATGCAAGCACCCCCTACAGTCAGAAACCATAGGGGGCCATTTAAGTTATTGGGGTAGCTGTTATCTGTTAGGTGTTAGGGTTTACTGCACTTAGTAATCATAGCGTTAGCTACATCTATTAACTTGTCTACAGTAACTTGGTCAGATTTTCCAACGTAGATGTGATGAT
>NZ_JARPLC010000564.1:0-291 GCF_032350395.1 Limnospira sp. PMC 289.06 | reverse complement strand
CTTAAGGGAAACCTCAAAGCAAAACCACTGCGACGGGTGTGGATTCCAAAACCTGGAAGGGATGAAAAAAGCTGGAATAGGAATACCCACAATCCAAGACAGAGCAAGGCAAGCCTTGGTTAAGTCGGCTCTCGAACCTGAATGGGAATCGAGATTTGAAGGCACAAGCTACGGGTTCCGTCCAGGACGGTCAGCCCAAGATGCAATAGCCAGGATTTACCAGAGTATCAACAAAAGTGAATATTTCGTGCTAGATGCAGATATAGCGTGCGAGACGTTTAGGAGTGAAAT
>NZ_JARPLC010000563.1:0-292 GCF_032350395.1 Limnospira sp. PMC 289.06 | reverse complement strand
ACCATGGATTCTGTTCTCAAGGCTGCGTCCTAACCGTATTGACTAGTGCTATATATCCACACCGTGATCTGTGGGCATATCCCCACCATGACAATTGGGCTTTAGCTTCTGGTCACATCCTTCACCCTCTAAGGGTAGGGGTCGAAAGGGAAGTCGCCTTCCCCAACTCCCATTCAAAACCGTGCTTGATAGTTTCCCATCACACGGCTCCTGATGTGGATACCCTTTTTGTCTGATGAACAGGGTTACTACCCCCTGCTTTCGTACTTCAATGTTCAGAGCTTTATGCACC
>NZ_JARPLC010000562.1:0-294 GCF_032350395.1 Limnospira sp. PMC 289.06 | reverse complement strand
GGACCGTCTCTTTGTTAAGAGTACAGCAACATCTCTTTCATCAAGAGCTGTTTTATTGTCGCGGGTGTGGCGATGTAATATTTGAAGATTCTTGTATTCATCCTTTCCGCCTTGGCTTCTAGGTACAACGTGGTCTACTTCAATTAAGTCTGATGGGGTAAAGTATTGCCCACACCAGGTACATCTACCTTTTTGCTTTTTGAGTAGTTTTGCTACCCTATTTGGCGTATCGATTGCTCGTCCCTTCCTGGTTGCCCAGTAGGTCCAATTTCCGTCATAAAGTGTTGCGTCAGG
>NZ_JARPLC010000561.1:0-303 GCF_032350395.1 Limnospira sp. PMC 289.06 | reverse complement strand
CGAGTAGGGGTCGAGAGAGATGTCGCCATCTCCCCCTCCCATACAAAACCGTACATGAGACTTTCACCTCATACGGCTCCTAGTTTGACCGTCTCCTTGTTAAGAGTACAGCATCATCTCTTCATCAAGAGCTGTTTTATCATCGTGACAATGGCGATGTAATAATTGAAGATTCTTGTATTCATCCTTTCCGCCTTGGCTTCTAGGTACAATGTGGTCTACTTCAATTAAATCTGATGGGGTAAAGAATTGCCCACACCAGGTACATCTACCTTTTTGTTTTTTGAGTAGTTTTGCTACCCT
>NZ_JARPLC010000560.1:0-307 GCF_032350395.1 Limnospira sp. PMC 289.06 | reverse complement strand
CCTACAGGTTTTAGCCATTCAGAAATAGCAGTCTTGCACTGTTCAATGATTTCTAGTGATGGGGATATCACTACAAGGTCATCGGCGTATCTTATAACAGTAGCCTGCGCTCTGTCTGCTTTCTTTGGATACATTGTCTCTATGAACCTAATCATGCCATCCAATGCGATGTTAGCGAGTATTGGACTTATTACCCCTCCTTGAGGTGTCCCTGTTTCTGTATCCTCGAATACACCGTTATCTAGCACACCAGCTTTGAGCCATTGTTTCAGGTCTCTTTTTAGGCAGCTTGGACAATGAATTTTGG
>NZ_JARPLC010000559.1:0-307 GCF_032350395.1 Limnospira sp. PMC 289.06 | reverse complement strand
CCTGTGGAGGCAGTCTGGGTTCAGACACTGGCTCATAATCAGGATGGTTATTGATACCTGATTTTACATTACCATAAATGCCGAAAAGAAACCCGCTTTCTCCGGGAAATGGGGTTTCTCATGGGTGGGAAGTTGGGTTACGCTGCGCTTTACTCACGGCTGGGGAAGTTGGGTTACGCTGCGCTTCACCCAACCTACATACTGGGAAGTTGGGTTACGCTGCGCTTCACACAACCTACTAAAAGGGCTAAGGGCTAACAGGGTAAAGGGCAAAAGGGCAAGAGGGCTAAGGGCTAAGAGTCGGGGG
>NZ_JARPLC010000558.1:0-307 GCF_032350395.1 Limnospira sp. PMC 289.06 | reverse complement strand
CTTCCCCTTGCTCTTTTGAGCGCAGCGTTTCAACCTGTTTCGCTACTATAAATTGACGATGGTTCAAGCCGGACATTCGGTTTCCCTAATCATAGATGATTGGCAGTGGTCGGGTTATTGGGAACAGGTTTCCCTCACGCCTTCCGTTCCCCGCTTCAATCTGACGGGTTGTGAGTCCTGAAACTGGGGGTGGCTATCGCCTTTACTCTCAACTTCCTGCTGTACATAACACCAGCGTTCAGTCTTGACCTTGAGTTCCCTGCCTTGTTTGGATTCCTCCCAACGTCGGGACATATAAACAGTTATG
>NZ_JARPLC010000557.1:0-309 GCF_032350395.1 Limnospira sp. PMC 289.06 | reverse complement strand
TCCGACTGTAATGGTAGGGATATGCTAACAGGTCACGGTTTGATTGTAAGAATAGAGTCTAGTAGGTGTACAAATGGCGATAGCGAGTTTAAAGAAAGGGTTTGGGAAACCAAAACTAATCAAGACTACGAACAACGCATGGAAGGCCATCCCATGGACTAAGGTTCAACGGAAAGTCTTCAAGCTCCAAAAGAGTATATTTCAAGCGGCTAAATCGGGACAAGACGCAAAGGCACGAAGGTGGCAACGTCTACTGGTGAAATCATATTATGCCCGACTCTTAGCAGTGCGACTGTAGGGGCGGGTTCC
>NZ_JARPLC010000556.1:0-309 GCF_032350395.1 Limnospira sp. PMC 289.06 | reverse complement strand
TTGTGGGTATTCCTATTCCAGCTTTTTTCATCCCTGCCAGGTTTTGGAATCCACACTCGTCGCAGTGGTTTTGCTTTGAGGTTTCCCTTAATGTTCTTGACCAGTTCAAACCTTTGTCTCGAAGAGATTACTCTTACTCCATCAACTCCGGCTGTTTTCTTGCCTTGATTATCTTGAGTCACTCGACGCACTGCTAAGAGCCGGGCATAATATGATTTCACCAATAGACGTTGCAACCTTCGTGCCTTAGCATTTTGTCCCGATTTAGCTGCTTGAAATATACTCTTTTGGAGCTTGAAAACTTTCCGT
>NZ_JARPLC010000555.1:0-310 GCF_032350395.1 Limnospira sp. PMC 289.06 | reverse complement strand
ATAGGTAAACAGATAGAATCGGTGTGTAGGGCTGTCTGTGTTCTGCCATATCCTGATATCCAATTCCCTATTGTAACCTCGTTTATAGCGTCTCCAGTAACCCTTATGAGTACAGCAGGAATCCTGTTCCTTTGGGGGTCTAGTGGTACTGGAAAGTCACAGATAGCTACTATTGCGGCTTCACTGTATCGCACCGACACAGTGTTAGCTAACAGCACATTTGCTTCACTGAGAAACAAGATACAACACGAACGCTTTTATGACCCCCTTCAATGTGAATTTGAGAAAAATTTTATATTGGTATGGGAAG
>NZ_JARPLC010000554.1:0-314 GCF_032350395.1 Limnospira sp. PMC 289.06 | reverse complement strand
GGCGATCGCTTTGACCAGAGATTCTAGCTGTGATCGGGATTGAGATGCGATCGCTTTTATCTGTGATTCTAGCCGTGATTGCGACTGGAGTTGAGAAGATGCGATCGCTTTTATCTGTGATTCTAGCCGTGGTAGCGACCGGAGTTGAGAAGATGCGATCGCTTCTATCTGAGATTCTAGCTGTGATTGGGATTGGAGTTGAGAAGATGCGATCGCTTTGACCAGAGATTCTAGCTGTGATTGAGATTGGGTAAAACCCTCAATTTTCCGGGTCATTTCATCTAACTGAGACTGCACTTTAGAGACCATCAACT
>NZ_JARPLC010000553.1:0-321 GCF_032350395.1 Limnospira sp. PMC 289.06 | reverse complement strand
TCCCCGAGTCTGGATAAGAGGTCGGAGCCTCGAACCATTCCCCATAACTGTTTATATAGCACAAGACAGAAAAGTTAGGACGTATAATGGCAAGGATATCTACAGAAGACCCAAAAGGCTAGCCCCCTACAGTTACGACCTTAGACAAAAAGTTATTAATGCAATTGAACTAGACGGTATACCCAAAACCGAAGCCAGTCAAGTTTTCCATGTCAGCAGGAACACTATCAATCTCTGGCTGCAAAGAAAAGCACAGACCGGAGACTTCCTCCCTAAACCTAATCGCCCACCTGGTCATAGCCACCAAATTACCGACTGGCA
>NZ_JARPLC010000552.1:0-323 GCF_032350395.1 Limnospira sp. PMC 289.06 | reverse complement strand
AATCGCACCGTCATCAATAAAACCTTCTAACTCGTCAATATCCAGATTAACAACAGAAGCCTCCTCATCCAGAGACAGATCCATAATATCTTTCCCGGTGATATTAACGACTAAGTTTTTCTGCCTTTGCAACAATTGCCGCCCCATTGCTAAAACTAAGGCTTCTAAGGTAGTTTCAGAAAAATCGGGATAAAGTCCCGGCGTGATGTTCATATGCGACAATAGAGACAACTCATTCCATTTTACTATAAATGCCTATTCGGTTTGAAATGCGTCCTACCGGTGGCGGGGGCGGCGGCGCTTATTATCGCCATATTAAGTCA
>NZ_JARPLC010000551.1:0-329 GCF_032350395.1 Limnospira sp. PMC 289.06 | reverse complement strand
CTGGTTAAGTCGGCTCTCGAACCTGAATGGGAATCGAGATTTGAAAGCACAAGCTACGGGTTCCGTCCAGGACGGTCAGCCCATGACGCAATTAGCAGGATTTATACTGCCATAAACAAGGGACAATATTATGTTCTTGATGCTGATATAGCAAAATGCTCTTACCGTGAACCATGATTACCTACTGTCCAAAATTCATTGTCCAAGCAGCCTAAAAAGAGACCTGAAACAATGGATCAAAGCGGGAGTGCTAGATAACGGTGTATTCGAGGAAACAGAAACAGGGACACCCCAAGGAGGGGTAATAAGTCCAATACTCGCCAACATCG
>NZ_JARPLC010000550.1:0-329 GCF_032350395.1 Limnospira sp. PMC 289.06 | reverse complement strand
CGTAGGTTCTACTTCACGCCTTCCGTTCCCCGCTTCAATCCTGGGGTTGTGATTCCCAAAACTGGGGGTGGCTATCGCCGTTACCCTGATTTCCTAACTTTTACTTATCCATTTCTGGGCTTCCTATAAGGAATTTGTATGAGTTAGTTCGTTTTGACCTTGGGTTCCCTGCCTTATTTGGTATATTTCTATACCGAATGTTGGGACATATAAACAGTTATAGGGATGGTCAGGAGTGCGCTCCTTATATTCAACCAAGGGGTTGAAGTCCCCACCAGGCGGTTATTTCAGGTATTTCAACCTTATTTAATGCCTGAACGTATCGCACA
>NZ_JARPLC010000549.1:0-331 GCF_032350395.1 Limnospira sp. PMC 289.06 | reverse complement strand
CGCACCCGCCCCTACATTACATTGGGCGCGTTATTCGAGGTCGAAATTGGGTGAAATTGGCTGAAAATGCGATCGCACCACCCAAAACCGTCGTGGGGAAAGGGCGGGTGTATATAATTGGCTGGTGTGTTCGATGGCTGACTGCTGCACCCGCCCCTACATTGGGCGCGTTATTTGAGGTCGAAATTGGGTGAAATGGCGATCGCACCACCTGTTCAAAACGGCGGCGGGGAAAGGGCGGGTGTATATAACTGGCTGGTGTGTTCGATGGCTGACTGCTGCACCCGCCCCTACATTGGGCGCGTTATTTGAGGTCGAAATTGGGTGAAAT
>NZ_JARPLC010000548.1:0-331 GCF_032350395.1 Limnospira sp. PMC 289.06 | reverse complement strand
CTCTCAGCCAGCTTTCTGGATGTGGCATTCCTGGCAGCCTTGAGCGCCGCCCCAGAAACTTTGTTCCCTTTGTGGTATGCTCTAGTTACCCAATAAACTCTAAGCGAATGAGCCTCTGGAGATTTTGGTAGGCAATCGTAGGGGGTTGTCGCGATCGCACCTTCGCCCGGTTTCTGTTCACGATGAGTCCCCCTCTCGACTGCCCGAACAACAAACTGATGCAACACCGATCGCGCCTCTTTGCTTCCTGTGAAACTACTCCGAGTGTCAGCCTTTCCAGATTGCACTTGAGTAGCCCCCAAACCACAAAGCTGTCGAAATCGTCTCATAG
>NZ_JARPLC010000547.1:0-334 GCF_032350395.1 Limnospira sp. PMC 289.06 | reverse complement strand
TAACCTTTGTCTTGGAGAGATTACTTTTACTCCATCAACACCGGCTGTTTTCTTGCCTTGACCCGCTTGGGGGGCGGGTTTATTAAGCTGACTGTTGGGAAGCATGGCTGACCGTGGAACCCGCCCCTACAGTCGCACTGCTAAGAGTCGGGCATAGTATGATTTCACCAATAGACGTTGTAACCTTCTTACCTTTGCATCCTGTCCCGATTTAGCCGCTTGAAATATACTCTTTTGGAGCTTGAAAACTTTCCGTTGAACCTTAGTCCACGGGATTATCTTCCATGCGTTGTTCGTAGTCTTGATTGGTTTGGGCTTGCCAAATCCTTTCTTT
>NZ_JARPLC010000546.1:0-336 GCF_032350395.1 Limnospira sp. PMC 289.06 | reverse complement strand
AATTTAGCCGCTTGAAATATACTCTTTTGGAGCTTGAAAACTTTCCGTTGAACCTTGGTCCATGGGATGGCCTTCCATGCGTTGTTCGTAGTCTTGATTAGTTTTGGTTTCCCAAACCCTTTCTTTAAACTCGCTATCGCCATTTGTACACCTACTAGACTCTATTTCTTACAATCAAACCGTGACCTGTTAGCATATCCCTACTATTAATGTCGGGCATTGGCTTCTGGTCACATCTCCCTCCCTAATGGGCTTGCGCTTACACTTTTTACTACTGACTTTCTCGACCAGATTGTCAGAGCCCAAGAGGGGTTAAAACGTTCCGTTTATATGGGC
>NZ_JARPLC010000545.1:0-337 GCF_032350395.1 Limnospira sp. PMC 289.06 | reverse complement strand
AACCCCTGACTTTATAAGTTTCTTATATTTAACTGCTATGTTGAATGTCGGACCCTGATTTATTCTCAGTCCACCCATAAATAAAATCACAAGTGATTTTTCAGGTGCGATCGCTTTCCGGCTGGCTAGGCTGGTTAGGGAGGTGTTAGCCACTACCCCAATCATGACTCGGAAACTCTCTCCGAGGGCTAATGCTGTTTACATAGATAGGGTATATGGGGGGCTGAGTTTTTTTTGTCGCGCAGACCTGCTGAAATAAATTTGACTAATTCACCCCTGACTTTATAAGTTTCTTATATTTCATTGCTACAGTTAATTCCAGACCCTGATATGTTCT
>NZ_JARPLC010000544.1:0-338 GCF_032350395.1 Limnospira sp. PMC 289.06 | reverse complement strand
TACATCGCACTGTTGGGAATGGAAAGGCTAGTTAAAGGAATGTATCCAAATAAAGGAACAACCACTCAGGTAAACCTTATAAGATACGCCGATGATTTCGTGGTTATCTCAAAAGACCTAGGAATCATTGAACAGTGCAAAACTGCTATCTCCGAATGGCTAAAACCTATTGGCTTAGAAATAAAACTCGAAAAAACCCGAATTTGCCACACTCTCAATCATGTTGAGTATGATGGAAAACTCGAAGAACCAGGGTTCGATTTTCTAGGATTCAATATCAGGCAGTTATGGTCGAAAGGGAAGTCGCCTTCCCCAACTCCAATTCCAAACCGTGCTTG
>NZ_JARPLC010000543.1:0-341 GCF_032350395.1 Limnospira sp. PMC 289.06 | reverse complement strand
TAGTGTAACCGCAAGTCCTAGAGGATGTGAGATGTGACCAGAAGCCAACGCCCGACTGTAATGGTAGGGATATGCTGACAGGTTACGGTTTGATTGCCAAGAATAGAGCCAAGTAGGAGCTTATATGGCGCAGGCGAGTTTAAAGAAAGGTTTTGGCAAAACCAAACCAATCAAGACTACGAAAAACCCATGGAAGGCTATCCCATGGGCGAAAGTTCAACGGAAAGTTTTCCAACTCCAAAAGAGGATATTTCAAGCAGCTAAATCGGGACAAGATGCAAAGGTTAGAAGGTGGCAACGTCTACTGGTGAAATCATATTATGCCCGACTCTTAGCAGTGC
>NZ_JARPLC010000542.1:0-341 GCF_032350395.1 Limnospira sp. PMC 289.06 | reverse complement strand
TGGTAGATGAACCGTCATGGCTATAGGTGATTGTTCCGTTAGGGTTAACGGTGATATTACCGTAGTTGGGAGAGTCAACTACCGTCACCGTATCTGGGATTAAAACACCATCAAGGTCGCTATCATTATTAAGGACGTTAATGGTAACGGCGTTTCCGGTGCGGACCGTGGCGTTATCATCATTAGCGGTGGGGGGTTGATTTTCTTGGATAGTCAGGGAGACGGTGGCTAGGTTAGAGATAGCGCCATCATCATCTTCTACGGTATAAGTAAAGCTATCCGTACTGGTAGATGAACCGTCATGGCTATAGGTGATTGTTCCGTTAGGGTTAACGGTGATA
>NZ_JARPLC010000541.1:0-346 GCF_032350395.1 Limnospira sp. PMC 289.06 | reverse complement strand
AAAGTTAATCTGTATTTAACTAATGAACGGATACAAGCAGTTATTGACTCAAATACTAATTTCGCGCCATCCGGTCACGGTCATATATGGGGCGACATCAGTAGTGCGCCTGCTACCGCAACAAGGTGGCCTACTTGGTCTGAAGTTACAAGTAAACCGACAACGTTTACTCCATCAGAGCATACACATTCAAACATTACATTAACCGCAGGAGATGGTTTATCAGGAGGAGGAACATTAGCAGCTAATAGAACAATTAATGTAGATTCAACTGTAGTAAGAAATACAGGAAATCAAACTTTAACAGGAATTAAAACATTTAACATAACAAATAATCCAGTAACTT
>NZ_JARPLC010000540.1:0-346 GCF_032350395.1 Limnospira sp. PMC 289.06 | reverse complement strand
ACCCTGCCTTGCTTTCGCTTTGGGACATATAAACAGTTATAGGGATGGTCAGGAGTACGCTCCTTATATTCAACCCCTTGGTTGAATACAAGAGGCTTGCCTCTGACCATCTCCATAACTGTTTATATGTCCCAACGTTTGGTATAGAAATATACAAAACAAGGCAGGGAACCCAAGGTCAAAACGAACTAACTCATACAAATTCCTTATAGGAAGCCCATAAATGGATAAGTAAAGTTAGGAAATTAGGGTAACGGCGATAGCCACCCCCAGTTTTGGGAATCACAACCTCAGGATTGAAGCGGGGAACGGAAGGCTCCGAGGTGTAACCCAACACCAGAATCGA
>NZ_JARPLC010000539.1:0-347 GCF_032350395.1 Limnospira sp. PMC 289.06 | reverse complement strand
AAAGGCATTGCAGCCCTATTTCACTCCTAAACGTCTCGCACATCGCCGTTACTCTCTACTCCCTGATTTCTCAGTTCGTTTATGACCTTGAGTTCCCTGCCTTGCTTAGTTACCTAAGCGTCGGGACATATAATCAGTTATGAGGATGCTCAGGAGAGGTCTCCTTATATCCAGATTCGGAGCTGGAATCCTCACCGGGCAGTTATTTCGGGCATTTCAGCCCTATTTCATACCCGAACGTCTCGCACCTGCGTCCAACACATAATAACTACTATGCTTAATACATAGATAGATTCGTGCTATTGCATCTTGGGCTGACCGTCCGGGACGGAACCCATAGCTTGTGC
>NZ_JARPLC010000538.1:0-349 GCF_032350395.1 Limnospira sp. PMC 289.06 | reverse complement strand
TTATTAAGCTGACTGTTGGGAAGCATGGCTGACCGTGGAACCCGCCCCTACAGTCGAACTGCTAAGAGTCGGGCATAATATGATTTCACCAATAGACGTTGCCACCTTCTAGCCTTTGCATCCTGTCCCGATTTAGCCGCTTGAAATATACTCTTTTGGAGCTTGAAAACTTTCCGCTGAACCTTAGTCCATGGGATTGCCTTCCATGCGTTGTTCGTAGTCTTGGTTGGTTTGGGCTTGCCAAATCCTCTCTTTAAACTCGCTATCGCCATTTGTACACCTACTAGACTCTATTTCTTACAATCAAACCGTGACCTGTTAGCATATCCCTACCATTACAGCAGGGCGT
>NZ_JARPLC010000537.1:0-349 GCF_032350395.1 Limnospira sp. PMC 289.06 | reverse complement strand
TCAAAATTGAACCCATACCCTCCCCCTAACCGAAACAAGCACTATTGGGGAAACGACCGATGTGATAGCAGTCAATGGTGAGGAACGAACCGATAGGCTTGCCATTGACGGGTATCACGAGAGAGTTACCCTATCGGTGTTTGGTTAGGGGGAGATAGTAGGCATTTGACAGATTGATTAAGTTGTGCTTGTTGACTGAGTAATCAACCGTTGACAGAATTATTTTCCTGTGCTAGGACTAGATTGTGAGTAATATTTGAGTAACTAGGCATAGTTATTGGGTTGAGTAATAACCCGCTATCGCTGTCAGGATAAAGGTTTATAGTTAACGCTACTCGACGGAAATTAA
>NZ_JARPLC010000536.1:0-351 GCF_032350395.1 Limnospira sp. PMC 289.06 | reverse complement strand
AATGGTGCCAGGAGAGATGTCGTCATCCCAAAGTTGAGCCATTTGAGCGGAGGTTTTGTCGCCATGCTCTTGGGCAAAAGCCTTGAATTTATGCCAGTCGGTAATTTGGTGGTTATTGCCAGGTCGGTGATTAGGTTTAGGGAGGAAGTCTCCGGTCTGTGCTTTTCTTTGCAGCCAGAGATTGATAGTGTTCCGGCTGAGATGGAAAAATTGACTGGCTTTGGTTTTGGACATACCGTATAGTTCAATTGCATTGATAACTTTTTGTCTAAGGTCGTAACTGTAGGGGGCTGGCCTTTTGGGTCTTCTGTAGATATCCTTGCCATTATACGTCCTAAATGTTCTGTCTTG
>NZ_JARPLC010000535.1:0-355 GCF_032350395.1 Limnospira sp. PMC 289.06 | reverse complement strand
ATACAATCAAACCGTGACCTGTCAGCATATCCCTACCATTACGGTCGGGCGTTGGCTTCTGGTCACATCTCACATCCTCTAGGACTTGCGGTTACACTTATCCCTACTAACTACCTCGACCAGATAGTTAGAGTCCAGGAGGACTTAAAACGTTCCGTTTATATGGGCATTCCATCTTTAGATTTGTCCTCTCCACCGGGGTACTTTTAAAGGTCTGTGCAGGTGTTTAACATAAAACCCTACTTTTCCCCTTACTCCTTTTGAGCGCAGCGTATCAACCTGTTTCGCTGCTTAATCATGACGGTGGTTCAAGCCGGACATTCGGTTTCCCTAATCATGGATGGTTGGCAGTGGT
>NZ_JARPLC010000534.1:0-356 GCF_032350395.1 Limnospira sp. PMC 289.06 | reverse complement strand
TACAGGAATATGTGACCCCTGGGTGGTTGGGAAGGCGATCGCTTGTTTCCAGAAACCCGGTTTTTTCAAAAAACCGGGTTTCTTCAATTCTGAGTTGGTTTGGGATAAGTTTGTCAGTTTTCATCTGTCTGCAACCAGTGCACTAAATCCTCCATCCCCCGAAAATCTAACAAAGCCTCCGCCAACTCATCCTTTTGACCCGAGTTGAGAGATATCACCTGTTGCCGTTGCATATCCGACAACTCACCACAGCGACGGGTTAACTGTCGCAACAGCATCTCCGTCTGTGCTTCTTCGCGACCTTCTTCGCGACCTTCTTCGCGACCTTCTTCGCGACCTTCTTCGCGACCTTCTTC
>NZ_JARPLC010000533.1:0-357 GCF_032350395.1 Limnospira sp. PMC 289.06 | reverse complement strand
GTTGGAAGAATGACAATTTTCTTTCTAACCTTCTTGTCACGGAGCCATCCCGTTGCCATACTATATCAAACAATGTTTCATCAGAAACTACGTTTAATCGTTGAACATGAGGTAGTTGGTTGTGTTCTTTTTTGGCCTGGGAAAAAGCCTCAACAAATTCGTAAAGTTCTACGGTAGCATCTACGTTTTCAGCGTCAGTGCCTAATGAAGCCAGCAAGGTTTTTAACGTTGAACCATCTGGGAGATGGTTGATTAATTGACTGATAGAGATATCCATATTAAGCTACAAAAGCCTCAATTCTTATAGCACAAAACATAACATTTAGGACGTATAATGGCAAGGATATCTACAGAAGA
>NZ_JARPLC010000532.1:0-361 GCF_032350395.1 Limnospira sp. PMC 289.06 | reverse complement strand
TTAAGGAATTACTTCAGAAATGGAACAGTTAAACTTAGCAATGGGAAAGAAAGACATGAAACTTGGTTGTTCCAAACCAAAGATGGGTTACATCTATACAAACACAACTGGACTCCAATTGTCAGACATACCCTAGTGCGCCCTGACGCAACACCATACGATGGAAATTGGACTTACTGGGCAACCAGGAAAGGTCAAGCAATCGACACGCCAAATAGAGTTGCCAAACTACTCAAGAAACCAAAAGGTAGATGTACCTGGTGTGGGCAATTCTTTACCCCGTCAGACTTTATTGAAGTAGACCATATTGTACCTAGAAGCCAAGGCGGAAAGGATGAATACAAGAATCTTCAATTATTAC
>NZ_JARPLC010000531.1:0-362 GCF_032350395.1 Limnospira sp. PMC 289.06 | reverse complement strand
TTCCTACTTTTCCCCTTACTCTTTTGAGCGCAGCGTATCAACCTGTTTCGCTGCTCTATACTGATGATGGTTCAAGTCAGACATTCGGCTCACGCCTAATCATAGATGGTTGGCAGTGGTCTTTGTTCTGGTGTTAGGTTACACCTCGGAGCCTTCCGTTCCCCGCTTCAATCTGACGGGTTGTGTATCCTGAAACTGGGGGTGGCTATCGCCGTTACTCTCTACTCCCTGATTTCTCAGTTTGTTTATGACCTTGAGTTCCCTGCCTTGCTTAGATTTCTCCAAGCGTCGGGACATATAAACAGTTATGGGATGGTCAGGGTACGAGTCCCTTTTATTCCACCAAGGGGTGAAAGTACCAC
>NZ_JARPLC010000530.1:0-363 GCF_032350395.1 Limnospira sp. PMC 289.06 | reverse complement strand
ATAGTTTGACCGTCTCCTTGTTAAGAGTACAGCAACATCTCTTCATCAAGAGCTGTTTTATCATCGTGACAATGGCGATGTAATAATTGAAGATTCTTGTATTCATCCTTTCCGCCTTGGCTTCTAGGTACAATATGGTCTACTTCAATAAAGTCTGACGGGGTAAAGAATTGCCCACACCAGGTACATCTACCTTTTGGTTTCTTGAGTAGTTTGGCAACTCTATTTGGCGTGTCGATTGCTTGACCTTTCCTGGTTGCCCAGTAAGTCCAATTTCCATCGTATGGTGTTGCGTCAGGGCGCACTAGGGTATGTCTGACAATTGGAGTCCAGTTGTGTTTGTATAGATGTAACCCATCTTTG
>NZ_JARPLC010000529.1:0-363 GCF_032350395.1 Limnospira sp. PMC 289.06 | reverse complement strand
AGTAATAGAAAGAGAGGTCAAAAGATTAGAAGCAGACGACAAACCCAGGGCTAGAGTAAGGATTCCCCGTGATGACGGGGATATTGATATAGACGTTGGGGGGATAGTTGATTTTGCCCGGTCGATGTTGCCAAAAGCAAGCATAGAGGCTGAGGATTTACAGGATGGTGGAACTAGGAGAGGGATAAAAACCGAAAAGATTGGCAGCACGGCTCGCGGATTTGTAGACCTTGATGAAGATGGAAACCCCAAAGGTTTTGGGGGAACAATTGACAGTATCAACGATGCAAATGTCTCGGTTTACCTTGGGGAATGCGAGCAATCGATGAGCGTAACTATTGGGGGGAAAACGGTTACCTTTGC
>NZ_JARPLC010000528.1:0-364 GCF_032350395.1 Limnospira sp. PMC 289.06 | reverse complement strand
CACCTGTGGACTAGCACAGTTCGAGGTTAGCACCGACACCCCCACCTGCCTTGGGCGGGTGGGGTGAGCTTCATTGTCAAAGGGCTGGTAAGAAATCGAAAACTAGCTAAATCTATTTATGATGCGGGTTGGTCTACTTTTCGCGGTTGGCTAGAGTATTTTGGCGTTAAATATGGCAAGGTCACGGTAGCTGTGCCAGCTCACTATACCAGCCAAGAATGCTCAAACTGCGGTCAAGTGGTGAAGAAAACCCTATCAGAAAGAACACATATTTGTTCGCACTGTGGATATCTAGCCGCGCGCGATGTTGTTATGGTCGAAAGGGAAGTCACCTTCCCCAACTCCAATTCCAAACCGTACTTGA
>NZ_JARPLC010000527.1:0-371 GCF_032350395.1 Limnospira sp. PMC 289.06 | reverse complement strand
TCCCGCCCCCCAGGCGGGTCAAGGCAAGAAGACAGCCGGTGTTGATGGAGTAAGAGTAATCTCTCCAAGACAAAGGTTTGAGCTTGTGGAGAACATTAAGGGAAATATCAAAGCAAAACCACTGCGACGGGTGTGGATACCAAAACCTGGCAGGGATGAAAAAAGCTGGAATAGGAATACCCACAATCCAAGATAGAGCAAGGCAAGCCTTGGTCAAGTCGGCTCTCGAACCTGAATGGGAATCGAGATTTGAAGGTACAAGCTACGGGTTCCGTCCCGGACGGTCAGCCCAGGATGCAATAGGCAGGATTTACGCTGCCATAAATCGAGGACAATATTATGTTCTCGATGCCGATATAGCAAAATGCTCT
>NZ_JARPLC010000526.1:0-372 GCF_032350395.1 Limnospira sp. PMC 289.06 | reverse complement strand
ATTAGATATAGTGCGATCGCCTAATTTTCTCGGACTTCCCAAAACCCCAGCCATGTGGGTTGGGTGAAACCCAACATCAGTAGGTTGGGTGAAACGCAGTGAAACCCAACAGCAGTTAGATATAGTGCGATCGCCTAATTTTCTCGGACTTCCCAAAACCGCAGCCATGTGGGTTGGGTGAAACGTAGTGAAACCCAACATAACTGAGAGATGGTGGTGTTGGGTTTCGTACCTCCACCCAACCTACTCCACTTGGGGGAAAGTGCGATCGCCCATCTAGCCATGTAGGTTGGGTGAAACGCAGTGAAACCCAACAGCAGTTAGATATAGTAGGGTTGGGTTTCGTGACCTCCACCCAACCTACTCCACTTG
>NZ_JARPLC010000525.1:0-377 GCF_032350395.1 Limnospira sp. PMC 289.06 | reverse complement strand
CATTGAAACCTAAGAAATCAAATCCGGGTTCCTCTGCTTTGCCGTTATACTCAATGTGATTGAGCGTGTGGCAGATTCGAGTTTTTTCAGGTTTAATCTCTAATCCAATAGGCTTTAGCCATTTGGAAATAGCAGTTTGGCACTGTTCAATGATTTCTAAGTCTTTTGAGATGACCACGAAATCATCAGCGTATCTTATGACTCTCGCAAAAGGGCGATTGTCTGATTTCCTAGGATACAGTTTTTCAATTAACCTAATCATACCCAACAGTGCGATGTTGGCGAGTATTGGACTTATTACCCCTCCTTGAGGTGTCCCTGCTTCTGTATCCTCGAATACACCGTTATCTAGCACTCCCGCTTTGAGCCATTGTTTC
>NZ_JARPLC010000524.1:0-380 GCF_032350395.1 Limnospira sp. PMC 289.06 | reverse complement strand
CTACACCTCAAGGGGTGATAGACGGGGTTAAGAAAGCTAAACTGGTATCAGAAGCCTTGGGAACCATTACTAGCGCTAGTGAATTTTGGAACTGGTACGATGCGACTATCTTAGGAAAGAACCAGATTGAGGATAATCTGATAACCTATCGGGAAATATTCCAACAACTAGAGGATGAGTATTTTGCGGGTTACAACCGCAACACAGGAAGACCACGCTCCCGCGATATCGCTAGCGACTTAGCATCTTACGAGTCTACTAAAGAGGCATATTTCAGGTTGTTCCCTAACTGGGATGATTACCCTAGCTGGGAGAGTTTCAAGGTTATGCTATACACTCCCCTACAGAACGGAGAACAATTAGTAGGTTCCAAAACATTT
>NZ_JARPLC010000523.1:0-381 GCF_032350395.1 Limnospira sp. PMC 289.06 | reverse complement strand
GCAGGCAATACCCCGTTGGAAAGTATAAATCTGGGAAAACAGGTGGGGCAACAAGCCGACTAATCGGACATAAAACCCACATAAAACCCAGCAATAAAGCAGTTAAAGCCCACACAGAAGTGATTAAAGGTGTAATTAAACAACATAAAACAACACCTCAATCAGCCCTGATTAGTAAACTAAACCCGATTATTCGGGGATGGTCTAATTATTACTCAGCGGTAGTCTCAAGTGAGACCTTTAACAAACTAGACCACATAATCTGGCAAATGTTACGGGCATGGACAGTATCAAGATGCGGAAAGGCAAGTCACGAAAAGCTAAGAAATTATTTCAGACATGGAACAATTAAACTTAGCAATGGGAAAGAAAGACACGAAA
>NZ_JARPLC010000522.1:0-384 GCF_032350395.1 Limnospira sp. PMC 289.06 | reverse complement strand
TTCGAGGATACAGAAGCAGGGACACCTCAAGGAGGGGTAATAAGTCCAATACTCGCTAACATCGCACTGTTGGGGATGATTAGGTTAATTGAAAAACTGTACCCTAAGAAAACAGACAATCGCCCGTATGCGAATGTCATAAGATACGCCGATGATTTTGTGGTCATCTCAAAAGACCTAGGAATCATTGAACAGTGCCAAACTGCAATCACCGAATGGCTTAAACCTGTAGGCTTATAAATAAAACCTGAAAAAACTCGAATCTGTCACACGCTCAAACCTATTGAGTATGATGATAAAACAGAGAAACCAGGGTTCGACTTTCTAGGATTCAATATCAGGCAATATCCAGTAGGAAAATATAAATCTGGAAAAACAGGGGGA
>NZ_JARPLC010000521.1:0-385 GCF_032350395.1 Limnospira sp. PMC 289.06 | reverse complement strand
ATAATACGCCCTGACGCAACACTTTATGACGGAAATTGGACTTACTGGGCAACCAGAAAAGGACAAGCAATCGACACGCCAACTAGGGTAGCAAAACTACTCAAAAAACCAAAAGGTAGATGTACCTGGTGTGGGCAATTCTTTACCCCATCAGATTTAATTGAAGTAGACCACATTGTACCTAGAAGCCATGGCGGAAAGGATGAATACAAAAATCTTCAACTATTACATCGCCACACCCGCGATGATAAGACAGCTCTTGATGAAGAGATGATGCTGTACTCTTAACAAGGAGACGGTCAGACTAGGAGCCGTATGAGGTGAAAGTCTCAAGTACGGTTTTGAATGGGAGGGGATGGAGGTGACTCCATTCTCGACCCCTTCT
>NZ_JARPLC010000520.1:0-386 GCF_032350395.1 Limnospira sp. PMC 289.06 | reverse complement strand
GACTTTCACCTCATACGGCTCCTAGTTTGACCGTCTCCTTGTTAAGAGTACAGCATCATCTCTTCATCAAGAGCTGTTTTATCATCGTGACAATGGCGATGTAATAGTTGAAGATTCTTGTATTCATCCTTTCCGCCTTGGCTTCTAGGTACAATATGGTCTACTTCAATAAAGTCTGACGGGGTAAAGAATTGCCCACACCAGGTACATCTACCTTTTGGTTTCTTGAGTAGTTTTGCAACTCTATTTGGCGTATCGATTGCTTGTCCTTTCCTGTTTGCCCAGTAAGTCCAATTTCCGTCATAAAGTGTTGCTTCCGGGCGTATTAGGGTGTGTCTGACAATTGGAGTCCACTTATGTTTCCATAATTGGATTCCATCTTTGGT
>NZ_JARPLC010000519.1:0-390 GCF_032350395.1 Limnospira sp. PMC 289.06 | reverse complement strand
TATGGTCAGCGATTTCTCACCCCCACAGAGTTAGCCAAACTCGCCGAACAGCAGCGCTTGGAGGCCCAACAGCAGCGCTTGGAGGCCCAACAGCAACGCCAGGAAGCCGAACAACAGCGTCAGGAAGCCCAACAGCAGCGCTTGGAGGCCGAACAACAGCGTCAGGAAGCTGAACAACAGCGTCAGCGGGCGGAGTTAGCGGAAACGCGGCTGCGGGAATTGGAGGCTCGCTTACAGCAACTGGAAGGCGATCGCTCTTTGTGGCTCGGGTTTCACCCAACATTTGTAGGTGGGCTGAAACGAGGGTGAAACCCAATATAACGGAGAGATGGTGTTGTTGGGTTCCGTTACCTCCACCCAACCTACTTAAATAAGCGATCGCTCTTGGTA
>NZ_JARPLC010000518.1:0-391 GCF_032350395.1 Limnospira sp. PMC 289.06 | reverse complement strand
ATGACTTAATATGGCGATAATAAGCGCCGCCGCCCCCGCCACCGGTAGGACGCATTGCCAATCGAATCGGCATTTATAGTAGAATAAAAATAACCACTTCTATTGTCTCACATGAACATCACTCCGGGAGTCTATCCTGATTTTTCCGAAACCACATTAGAAGCCTTAACCTTAGCTATGGGGCGGCGATTGCTACAAAGGCAAAAAAACCTGACGATTAACTTCACAGGAAAAGACGTTATGGATTTAACTCTCAATGAAGAGGATTCTGTTGTCAACCTGGATATTGACGAGCTAGAAACTTATATAGAAGGTGGCGCGATTAAAGTCCAAGAGCCGTTGTTGATGCCTTTGAACCCGGTATAGGCAGTTACCCCTTTAACCAAACCAA
>NZ_JARPLC010000517.1:0-391 GCF_032350395.1 Limnospira sp. PMC 289.06 | reverse complement strand
ACTTCCCATACCAATATAAAATTTTTCTCAAATTCACATTGAAGGGGGTCATAAAATCGTTCATGTTGTATCTTGTTTCTCAGTGAAGCGAAAGTGCTATTAGCAAGCACCGAGGTTGTCTTGTATAGTTCAGATGCTACGGTAGCTATCTGTGACTTTCCAGTACCGCTAGACCCCCAAAGGAACAGGATGCCAGCTGTACTCATAAGGGTTACTGGAGACGCTATAAACGAGGTTACAATAGGGAATTGGATATCAGGATATGGCAGAACACAGACAGCCCGTAAAACAGACTCTAATTGCTCACCCAGGTTGCCTTCTGTGATTATTTCTTCTAGTTCAGATGACATTTGGCTTCTGATTAGCCTATAATCGATATAGTCGTCGGACA
>NZ_JARPLC010000516.1:0-393 GCF_032350395.1 Limnospira sp. PMC 289.06 | reverse complement strand
TTAACATACTACCAGCAAGCATTACCCATTAGGCAGGAAGTGAGCGATCGCGCCGGTGAAGCCACTACTCTCCATAATATCGGTGCAGTTTACCACGCTATCGGTCAACCCCAGGAAGCCTTAACATACTTACAGCAAGCATTACCAATATGGCGGGAAGTGAGCGATCGCGCCGGGGAAGCGGCTACTCTCAATAATATCGGTGGAGTTTACAGCGCTATCGGTCAACCCCAGCAAGCCTTAACATACTACCAGCAAGCATTACCCATAAGGCGGGAAGTGAGCGATCGCGCCGGGGAAGCCACTACTCTCAGTAATATCGGTGTAGTTTACAGCGATATCGGTCAACCCCAGCAAGCCTTAACATACTACCAGCAAGCATTACCCATAAGG
>NZ_JARPLC010000515.1:0-393 GCF_032350395.1 Limnospira sp. PMC 289.06 | reverse complement strand
TAGGAGGCAATTTGGTTGCGGTTTTACGATACGGAAGGTAATTTAGTCCTGTTACCAGAAGAAGCGGAACGCCAAAAAGCTGAAGCGGAACGCCAAAAGGCCGAAGCGGAACGCCAAAAGGCCGAAGCGGAACGACAAAAGGCTCAATCCGCCGAACAACGAGCCCAACAAGCCCAACAACGAGCCGAACGTCTGGCGCAAAGGTTGCGATCGCTCGGTTTAGACCCAGAGGAACTATAAAAGAGGCGATCGCGCAACATCTACTTTATAGGTAATTTACCTACCGCCGCCCCAGTGGGAGAGTGTCTGTCGGAGCCAGCCCCAAATCGGGAAAGTTGGGGATATAATCATCAACAACTGAGAAACACGAGAGAGGGGGGAACCGAAAATGTC
>NZ_JARPLC010000514.1:0-394 GCF_032350395.1 Limnospira sp. PMC 289.06 | reverse complement strand
GTCTGGTTTGACCCAGAGAGTTTAGAATTTCAAGGATTTGCTTTAATTCAGGGAACCTATCAACCGATAACACCGACTGATAAGGGACATTTATGGAGTGAACAACTGCAACTATTCTTAGGTGTAGAAAATCGTCAACTCCGCTTTTTTAGTCCTGATGGTGTTTTAGTACCTACTCCCGAAGAATCAGCTACGGAAGCTCAACGACAGTTAGGAAGTGTTCAAAATGAGTTAATCACTACTCAAAATCAATTAGGCAGCATTCAAAATGAGTTAGTAACTACTCAAAATCAATTACAAATTGAACGACAACAAAAAGACCAACTAGCGGCTAAACTGCGAGAGTTAGGAATTGACCCCGAACAGTTGTAAAAAATGGAGGTAAACATTATGA
>NZ_JARPLC010000513.1:0-395 GCF_032350395.1 Limnospira sp. PMC 289.06 | reverse complement strand
TGTTCTCCCAATAACCACTGGGCTAAATCCGCCGGAAACGTCTCAGCTAGGAACTTGCAAACATTGTCGAACATATTAGCATTATATCCCAATCTACGGGCGGTTGTGGGGAGTCTGTAAGGAGTCAGAAAAGAGTATTTTTCAAGCCTGTTCTAAATTAGCTGTAATCCTGATCATGTTGGGGTAATTAGTAAATTACCCCCAGGTGGAAATTCCCGTTGATATTTATTCGGGCTGATGGCTTTGTAGCCATTCCAGCAAATCATCTATCTCCGAAAAGTCTAGTAATGCTTCTCCTAACTCCTCTAATGCGGGTAATGGTAACTGATTGATTTGACCGATGACCGTTTCTGGCAAACTGCCTAATCTCCTATTTAGCAGCCGTAAAATTAGGG
>NZ_JARPLC010000512.1:0-399 GCF_032350395.1 Limnospira sp. PMC 289.06 | reverse complement strand
CAATTGATTATCATGTTTTCGTAGAAGGTGATAAACCCTACATTCAAATGCACTTGGAAAATAATAGCCGTCTATTTTTTGTCCTCTAGCATTGTATTTATTTTTCATCTTTTGGGTACACTCCGAAAGATGTATTAGGATTATCAGGTTCTCTATCCCCGCCGTTTTCGGCTTGATATATATTCCATTCTTCTCTGTAGAACTCTAGGGCTTCTGTACAAATTTCCTCAAGTTTGTCAGGATGTAATGGGATTAATTTTTTAAGAATTTCGCCTATAAAATAAGCAATAAAATCCTTATCAAACTTAACTAAAGTTGATGGCCACGTAAACCCCTTTACGCCTGAAATTGGAACTTTGATATATAGGGAATGACCGATATACATCAAGGGGGTTAACG
>NZ_JARPLC010000511.1:0-402 GCF_032350395.1 Limnospira sp. PMC 289.06 | reverse complement strand
AGTCCAAGCCGCCTAAAAAGAGACCTGAAACAATGGCTCAAAGCAGGTGTGCTAGACAACGGTGTATTCGAGGATACAGAAGCAGGGACACCTCAAGGAGGGGTAATAAGTCCAATACTCGCCAACATCGCACTGTTGGGAATGGAAAGGCTAGTTAAAGAAATGTATCCTAACAAAGGAACGGCCCCACAGGTCAATCTGATAAGATACGCTGATGATTTTGTGGTCATCTCAAAAGACCTAGGAATTATTGAACAGTGCCAAACTGCAATCACCGAATGGTTAAAACCTGTAGGCTTAGAAATAAAACCTGAAAAGACTCGAATCTGCCACACGCTCAAATCTATTGAGTATGATGGTAAAACAGAAAAACCAGGGTTCGACTTTCTAGGATTCAATATC
>NZ_JARPLC010000510.1:0-407 GCF_032350395.1 Limnospira sp. PMC 289.06 | reverse complement strand
GAAGAAAAAGCCGAAATAAAATTACCTAACTTAGCTGAATCAATTGCTGAAATATTCGGGATGGTAATGGAAATTGCCATCTCCCATCAAGTGACACAAAACGCTGTTTTAACCTGTTTACATGAAGCAGGTTTGGCGCATTCAGCAGCCTTTAAAGCTGGTAGGGAAGTCTCGGAAATATTAGACTATTTAGGATTTGAAACCGAGGAAAAATACGAGAAACTAAAAACAGCGTTTACTCCAGAGGCTGATAATTTTGAGGAACTACTAGAACCTAACGAAAGTAAAGTTAAAATCACTAATCAAAAGAACGCGAAAGAAACACTACAGACAGCCTTAAATCAAATAAAGGAAATATTCTCAATAGTTAGAGCGCAAGGTACTTTACAAGTTAATGGTAATGACCC
>NZ_JARPLC010000509.1:0-408 GCF_032350395.1 Limnospira sp. PMC 289.06 | reverse complement strand
TGCATATCCCTACCATTACAGCAGGGCGTTGGCTTTTGGTCACATCTCACATCCTCTAAGACTTGTGGTTACACTTATCCCTACTGACTTTCTCGACCAGATAATCAGAGTCTAGGAGGACTTAAAACGTTCCGTTTATACGGGCATTCCATCTTTAGATTTGTTCTCTCCACCGAGGTACTTTTAAAGGTCTGTGTAGGTGTTGCATAGAGAACCCTACTTTTCCCTTTACTCTTTTGAGCGCAGCGTATCAACCTATTTCGCTACTTATCTATTACGGTGGTTCAAGCCGGACATTCGGTTTCCCTAATCATGGATGGTTGGCAGTGGTCTCGATTCTGGTATTAGGTTCTACCTTGGAGCCTTCCGTTCCCCGCTTCAATCCTGGGGTTGTGATTCCCAAAACTG
>NZ_JARPLC010000508.1:0-408 GCF_032350395.1 Limnospira sp. PMC 289.06 | reverse complement strand
TGGCTTGAGGATACCCGGTTTTATCGGGATGTGTTGCAGAAGGGCCGCGAAGAAGGTCGCGAAGAAGGTCGCGAAGAAGGTCGCGAAGAAGGTCGCGAAGAAGCACAGACGGAGATGCTGTTGCGACAGTTAACCCGTCGCTGTGGTGAGTTGTCGGATATGCAACGGCAACAGGTGATATCTCTCAACTCGGGTCAAAAGGATGAGTTGGCGGAGGCTTTGTTAGATTTTCGGGGGATGGAGGATTTAGTGCACTGGTTGCAGACAGATGAAAACTGACAAACTTATCCCAAACCAACTCAGAATTGAAGAAACCCGGTTTTTTTGACAAAGACAAACCCCGTTTCTGGAAACAAGCGATCGCCTTAATCAAAGCCTTAATCAAAGCCTTAATCAAAGCCTTAATCA
>NZ_JARPLC010000507.1:0-410 GCF_032350395.1 Limnospira sp. PMC 289.06 | reverse complement strand
ATTGGTAAAGCATCAATCATTCCTGATGCGATCGCCGACAAGATAATCAAACGCTGCAAATATCCCTGGCAACAAACTCTACTTTCCATAATGAGATACACCGGGGAACGGGTGGGAGCCGTTAGGTTGTTGCAAGTTTCTGATGTCTACGCCGATGGCAGTTCTCAGATTGCCTTGCCGGAGATTACTTTTAGGTCAGAAACTAGGAAGCGATCGGCTGGGAAAGATGCTGGGGTGAGACAGGTTCCCGTCTCCCAAAAATTGAGAGAAGTTCTGAGAACCTACCGACCTGGTGGTAGTGTCTGGCTTTTTCCTAGCCCATCCGACCACAGTTCACCGGTGACAGTTCAAGCGATCGACTCTTTTCACCGGAAGGCGATCGCTCAACTGGGTTTACAGAATGAAGGCTA
>NZ_JARPLC010000506.1:0-410 GCF_032350395.1 Limnospira sp. PMC 289.06 | reverse complement strand
ATTGGTAAAGCATCAATCATTCCTGATGCGATCGCCGACAAGATAATCAAACGCTGTAAATATCCCTGGCAGCAAACTTTACTTGCCATCTTGATGTACACCGGTGAACGAGTAGGAGCGGTGAGGTTACTACGAGTCCCTGATGTTTATGTTTCCCCAGCTTCCCACATTGTCCTGCCAGAAATAACTTTTCGGTCTGAAACTAGAAAGCGATCGGGCGGGAAAGATGGGGGAGTCCGCCAAGTTCCCATCTCCCAAAAACTTAGAGAGATTCTTGGAACCTACCGCATCGGTGGCGGCGATTTTCTATTTCCCAGCCCATCTGATATATCCAAGCCCGTTACAGTTCAAGCGTTCGACTCTTTTCACCGGAAGGCGATCGCTCAACTGGGTTTACAGAATGAAGGCTA
>NZ_JARPLC010000505.1:0-410 GCF_032350395.1 Limnospira sp. PMC 289.06 | reverse complement strand
ACCAACGCCCAACTGTAATGGTAGGGATATGCTAACAGGTCACGGTTTGATTGTAAGAATAGAGTCTAGTAGGAGTCAATATGACGAAATCGAGAGAAAGTAAGGGATTTGGGAAACCAGAACTTACAAAGACGTGCGTTTGTATGGAGAAGTATTAACTGGGCTAAGGTTCAGAGATACGTCTTTAAGCTCCAAAAGAGGATATTTCAAGCAGCTAAATCGGGACAAGATGCAAAGGTAAGAAGGTGGCAACGTCTATTGGTGAAGTCATATTATGCCCGGCTCCTAGCAATACGGCTGTAGGGGCGGGTTCCACGGTCAGCCATGCTTCCCAACAGTCAGCTTAATAAACCCGCCCCCCAAGCGGGTCAAGGCAAGAAAACAGCCGGAGTTGATGGAGTAAGAGCAAT
>NZ_JARPLC010000504.1:0-410 GCF_032350395.1 Limnospira sp. PMC 289.06 | reverse complement strand
ATGGTTCAAGCCGGACATTCGGTTTCCCTAATCATGGATGGTTGGCAGTGGTCTCGGTTCTGGTGTTGGGTTACACCTCGGAGCCTTCCGTTCCCCGCTTCAATCCTGGGGTTGTGATTCCCAAAACTGGGGGTGGCTATCGCCGTTACCCTAATTTCCTGATTTTACTTATCCATTTCTGGGCTTCCTATAAGGAATTTGTATGAGTAAGTTCGTTTTGACCTTGGGTTCCCTGCCTTGTTTTGTATATTTCTATACAAACGTTGGGACATATAAACAGTTATGGGATGGTCAGAGTACGAGTCCCTTATATTTCATCAAGGGGTGAAAATCCCACTAGGAGGTTATTTCAGGCATTGCAGCCTTATTTGATTCCTAAACGTCTCGCACCTATTCTCGCTTCTTATACC
>NZ_JARPLC010000503.1:0-410 GCF_032350395.1 Limnospira sp. PMC 289.06 | reverse complement strand
AATTCCCATTCAGGTTCGAGAGCCGATTTAACCAAGGCTTGCCTTGCTCTATCTTGAATTGTGGGTATTCCTATTCCAGCTTTTTTCATCCCTACCAGGTTTTGGAATCCAAACCCGTCGCAGTGGTTTTGCTTTGAGGTTTCCCTTAATGTTCTTGACCAGTTCAAACCTTTGTCTTGGAGAGATTACTCTTACTCCATCAACACCGGCTGTCTTCTTGCCTTGACCCGCTTGGGGGGCGGGTTTATTAAGCTGACTGTTGGGAAGCATGGCTGACCGTGGAACCCGCCCCTACAGCCGCACTGCTAAGAGCCGGGCATAATATGATTTCACCAATAGACGTTGCCACCTTCTAACCTTTGCATCCTGTCCCGATTTAGCTGCTTGAAATATACTCTTTTGGAGCTTGA
>NZ_JARPLC010000502.1:0-416 GCF_032350395.1 Limnospira sp. PMC 289.06 | reverse complement strand
CATTTGAAGCATGGACAACTTCCTCCGTTCTCTTCATCATTCCTCACTGTGCAATAACCTTGATTGGTTTCGATTTCTAGAATCCTTTCTTTCAACTCGCTTGCGTCATTTAAACACCCACTAGACTCTATTCTTACAATCAAACCGTGACCTGTTAGCATTTCCCGTCCATTACAGCCGGGCGTTGGCTTTTGGTCACATCTCACATCCTCTAGGACTTGCGGTTACACTTATCCCTACTAACTACCTCGACCAGATACTCAGAGTCCAGGAGGACTTAAAACGTTCCGTTTATATGGGCCTTCCATCTTTAGATTTGTCCTCAGAACCGGGGTACTTTCAAGGTCTGTGTAGGTAGTATAAGGTCTGTGTAGGTAGTATAAGGAGCCTCCTACTTTTCCCCTTACTCTTTTGAG
>NZ_JARPLC010000501.1:0-417 GCF_032350395.1 Limnospira sp. PMC 289.06 | reverse complement strand
GCATAAAGCAGTTAAAGCCCATACAGAAGTGATTAAAGGTGTAATCAAACAACATAGAACAGCACCTCAGTCAGCCCTGATAAAACATCTAAACCCGATTATTCGGGGATGGTCAAATTACTACTCAGCGGTAGTCTCAGCAGAGACCTTCAATAAGCTAGACCTCATAATCTGGTTAATGTTACGGGCATGGACAGCATCAAGATGCAAAGGGGTGAACTACGAAAAGCTGAGGAACTATTTCAGACATGGAACGGTTAAACTTAGCAATGGGAATGAAAGACAGGAATCTTGGTTATTCCAGACCAAAGAAGGACTCCAATTATGGAAACATAACTGGACCCCAATTGTCAGACACACCTTAATACGCCCCGACGCAACACCATACGACGGAAATTGGACTTACTGGGCAACCAG
>NZ_JARPLC010000500.1:0-422 GCF_032350395.1 Limnospira sp. PMC 289.06 | reverse complement strand
GAGAGGGTAGCGAGTTCCCTCCCCTGCTCCAAATCCCACAGTTTCAGGGTGTTATCCGAGGATGCAGACACGGCTCGTTTCCCGTCGGGGGCGATCGCCACTGCATTTACCCATCCACTATGCCCAGAGAGGGTAGCGAGTTCCCTCCCCTGCTCCAAATCCCACAGTTTCAGGGTGTTATCCGAGGATGCAGACACGGCTCGTTTCCCGTCGGGGGCGATCGCCACTGCATTTACCCATCCACTATGCCCAGAGAGGGTAGCGAGTTCCCTCCCCTGCTCCAAATCCCACAGTTTCAGGGTGTTATCCGAGGATGCAGACACGGCTCGTTTCCCGTCGGGGGCGATCGCCACTGCATTTACCCAGAAACTATGCCCAGAGAGGGTAGCGAGTTCCCTCCCCTGCTCCAAATCCCACAGTTT
>NZ_JARPLC010000499.1:0-423 GCF_032350395.1 Limnospira sp. PMC 289.06 | reverse complement strand
GGCTAGAAATAGCTCAAACTCGCCATAAATTTCAGGTAATTAGACTCTGGGAAGAACCTGTAGATACGTTTATAAATGTGCCGGGATTATTACCTTTTGCGATACTAGCTCAAACGGGCGATCGCCAAAGGTTATTAGAGCGGGTAGCTGAACAAATTAATGCGATCGCTGACCGGAGAACCCAAAATAACGTGGCAGCATCGACAGCGATTCTGGCAGGTTTGGTATTAGACAAAGTGTTGATTAAACGATTATTGAGGCAAGAAATTATGCAAGAATCAGTAATTTATCAAGACATTTGGGAAGAAGCCCTTGAACGAGGATTACAACAGGGATTACAACAGGGATTACAACAGGGATTACAAGAAGGATTACAACAGGGGGTGACTGAAGGAGAAAAAGCCCTAATTTTACGGCTGCTAA
>NZ_JARPLC010000498.1:0-427 GCF_032350395.1 Limnospira sp. PMC 289.06 | reverse complement strand
TAGCGAAATGCTCTTACCGTGAACCATGATTACCTACTGTCCAAAATTCATTGTCCGAGCAGCCGGAAGAGAGACCTGAAACAATGGCTTAAAGCGGGTGTTTTGGATAACGGCATATTTGAGGATACAAAAGCAGGGACACCTCAAGGAGGGGTAATAAGCCCACTACTAGCCAACATCGCACTGTTGGGAATGGAAAGGCTAGTTAAGGAAAGGTATCCAAATAAAGGAACAGCCGTCCAGGTAAACCTTATAAGATATGCCGATGATTTTGTGGTTATATCCAAAGACCTAAAAATCATTGAACAGTGCAAAACTGCAATTTCTGAATGGTTAAAACCTGTAGGATTAGAAATTAAACCTGAAAAAACTCGAATTTGCCACACACTGTTATGGTCGAAAGAGAAGTCACCTTCCCCAACTCCAA
>NZ_JARPLC010000497.1:0-431 GCF_032350395.1 Limnospira sp. PMC 289.06 | reverse complement strand
CGGATATGCCCACAGGTCGCGGTGTGGATATAGATACTGCGATTAGTAGGAGTATAATGGCGAGAGCGAGTTGAAAGACTACGTGGTGCATAAAGCTCCAAAAGTTGAAGTACGAAAGCAGGGGGTAGTAACTCTGTTCCTATGAAAAAGGGTGTCCACATCAGGAGCCGTGTGATGCGAAAGTATCAAGCACGGTTTTTAATGGGAGTTCGGGAAGGTGACTTCCCGTTCGACCCCTACCGATTTGTGCGCCCTTGGCCGATTGGGGAGGCAGCGAACTCATAATTCGCCTTCAGACTGGTTCGATTCCAGTAGGGCGCATTCCCGACAAGACTTTATCCTGACTACTATCGCGTGATATCGCTCAACCCGATATTCGTACCGTTACACTCAAAATGCACTCCATTCAGTCTTAGCACACGGGACAATTA
>NZ_JARPLC010000496.1:0-438 GCF_032350395.1 Limnospira sp. PMC 289.06 | reverse complement strand
TCCAAAACAACCTGGGTTCTGCCTACTCTGACCTCCCCACAGGCGATCGCGCTGCCCACCTGCAACAGGCTATCAAATGCTACAACAATGCCCTCACCGTCTGGAAGCCGGACACCGCCCCCTTAGATTGGGCGGGGACCCAAAACAACCTGGGTAATGCCTACTCTGACCTCCCCACAGGCGATCGCGCCGCCAACCTGCAACGGGCTATCGACTGCTACAACAAGGCTCTCACCGTCAGGAAGCCGGACACCGCCCCCTTAGAATGGGCGGGGACCCAAAACAACCTGGGTTCTGCCTACTCTGACCTCCCCACAGGCGATCGCGCTGCCCACCTGCAACAGGCTATCAACTGCTACAACAAGGCCCTCACGGTCTGGAACCCCGACACCGCCCCCTTAGATTGGGCGGGGACCCAAAACAACCTGGGTAATGCCT
>NZ_JARPLC010000495.1:0-444 GCF_032350395.1 Limnospira sp. PMC 289.06 | reverse complement strand
GCTCAATTCAGCCAAAGCACTAGGCAGTTGACCCGAAGGAACGCGGTCAACGGGCTGTTGGGGGTTGGGGGAGATGTTTTTCTTATCCATTGGAGTTTTTCACTCATTTGTTAGGTTTACAGTTTGACCGCTTAGGGCGGTCAGTCCCTTCTTATTGTCAAGAAGCCTGTTTGTGCTGCCCGGTAGCCGTGAGCGCGGCACGAAAATTCTCGTTTGGGGTAGCACCCAATTCCGTCCAACAAAACTCTGGATCGGGGGAAGAGGGGCCCCAGGGAGTGATGCTCCCTCCACCCCAGCAGCGTGCCAGGTATCGGAAAGTCCCGAGGTATCAACGGTTGCCCGTCAATTCATCGAGGCGAACCCAGTGCCCTGGCAGTCCTCACAAGAAGTTTGAGGATCGATTGGGCCTGTGGTAGAATTCGATGGCGACTACTCGTCGTCACC
>NZ_JARPLC010000494.1:0-446 GCF_032350395.1 Limnospira sp. PMC 289.06 | reverse complement strand
AAGAGCCAATGAGGGGTTTAAACGTTCCATCTATGCGGGCATTCCATCTTTAGATTTGTCCTGTCCACCGGGGTACTTTAAAGGTCTGTGTAGGTAGGTAAAGAAGCCTCCTACTTTTCCCCTTGTTCTTTTGAACGTAGCGTGTCAACCTATTTCGCTACTACAGAGTTACGATGGTTCAAGCCAGACATTCGGTTTCCCTAATCATGGATGGTTGGCAGTGGTCGCCTCTGGTAGTAGGTTCTACTTCACGCCTTCCGTTCCCCGCTTCAGTCCTGGGGTTATGATTCCCAAAACTGGGGGTGGCTATCGCCGTTACTCTTTACTCCCTGATTTCTCAGTTGGTTCATGACCTTAAGTTCCCTGCCTTGTTTGGATTTTTCCAAACGTCGGGACATATAAACAGTTATGAGGATGGTCAGGAGAGATCTCCTTATATTCAACCA
>NZ_JARPLC010000493.1:0-447 GCF_032350395.1 Limnospira sp. PMC 289.06 | reverse complement strand
TACAAAAAACATCAGCGGATTTTCCTGGTCACTTGTTTGGCTTGGATGCTGGCAGAGCGACAAGTCGCCGCCAACGGGCAGCAACAAATCGGACGGCATTTAAGACGGACTGCTCAAAGGTCTGTGTTCAACTTATCAGATGAGGAGGTAGCCCACTACATAGCAGAAATTGAGGATTCCATCCAACGGAATCCCCAAATAACCAGACCGATTGGACTGCTTTTCAAAGTTCACAAGTCTTAATTTCAAAAGGAAAGGGAAACCTGTTCGTTTCCCCTTCCTCCCCATCATCCTTAGTAAAAAGGAACTTGAATATGAGCGACGTGAATCTACCTCGTTCAGTCATCAGCATAACATCTGAGACTGCTACGGGTCAACTCAACTTGTCCGAATCCAGCAATTCTCATTTTGGCGAAAACCTGTTCAAGTCCCCAGCATCCCTGTATC
>NZ_JARPLC010000492.1:0-448 GCF_032350395.1 Limnospira sp. PMC 289.06 | reverse complement strand
CTACTGTCCAAAATTCATTGTCCAAGCAGCCTAAAAAGAGACCTGAAACAATGGATAAAAGCTGGTGTGCTAGATAACGGTGTATTCGAGGATACAGAAACAGGGACACCTCAAGGAGGGGTAATAAGTCCAATACTCGCCAACATCGCACTGTTGGGAATAGAAAGGCTAGTTAAAGAAATGTATCCAAATCAAGACACAGCCACTCAGGCGAACCTTATAAGATATGCCGATGATTTTGTGGTCATCTCTAAAGACCTAGGAATCATTGAACAGTGCAAAACTGCTATTTCTAAGTGGCTAAAACCTGTAGGACTAGAGATTAAACCTGAAAAGACCCGAATATGTCACACACTCAAACCTATCGAGTATAATGGCAAGTTTGAGGAACCCGGGTTCGATTTTCTAGGATTCAACATCAGGCAATATCCCGTAGGAAAATACAAAT
>NZ_JARPLC010000491.1:0-452 GCF_032350395.1 Limnospira sp. PMC 289.06 | reverse complement strand
TTTGCGTCAGGGCGTATTAGGGTATGTCTGACAATTGGAGTCCAGTTGTGTTTGAACAGATGTAACCCATCTTTGGTTTGGAACAGCCAATTTTCGTGTCTTTCTTTCCCATTGCTAAGTTTAATTGTTCCATGTCTGAAATAATTTCTTAGCTTTTCGTAACTTGACTTTCCGCATCTTGATACTGTCCATGCCCTTAACATTTGCCAGATTATGTTGTCTAGCTTATTGAAGGTCTCTGTTGAGACTACCCCTGAATAATAGTTTGACCATCCCCTAATAATTGGGTTTAGTTTGTTAATCAGGGCTGACTGAGGTGCTGTTTTATGTTGTTTAATTACACCTTTTATCACTTCTGTGTGGGCTTTAACTGCTTTTTGGCTGGGTTTTATGTGAGTTTTGTGTCCTAATAGTTTCCCATGTGGAATTTTCCCAGTTCTATATTTTCCTAC
>NZ_JARPLC010000490.1:0-457 GCF_032350395.1 Limnospira sp. PMC 289.06 | reverse complement strand
GAAGCTGGAATAGGAATTCCCACAATCCAAGATAGAGCGAGGCAAGCCTTGGTTAAGTCGGTTCTCGAACCTGAATGGGAATCGAGATTTGAAAACACAAGCTATGGGTTCCGACCCGGACGGTCAGCCCAAGATGCAATAGCCAGGATTTACCAGAGTATCAACAAAGGTGAATATTTCGTGCTAGATGCAGATATAGCGTGCGAGACGTTTAGGAGTGAAATAGGGCTGCAATGCCTGAAATAACCTCCTAGTGGGACTTCCACCCCTTGGTGGAATATAAGGGATTCGCACCCCTGACCATCCCATAACTATCTATGTGTCTCAACATCTGGCTTCGACAACCAGATAAGGCAGAGAGACTCAAGGTCAAGACTGAGCGAAAAAAAAGAGGGAAGTTGTGAACCCCTTGAGTATAACGTAAGGTTGAGAGTAACGGCGGTAGCCACCCCCAATT
>NZ_JARPLC010000489.1:0-459 GCF_032350395.1 Limnospira sp. PMC 289.06 | reverse complement strand
CTGGCTTGGTCGTAGGAGGATATGGCTTTTTCATACTCTCCTAAATCAGACAGCGCATTCCCTCGGTTATGCCAAGCTTCATGTAAATCGGGTTTAAATTTTATGGCTTGGTCGTAGGAGGATATGGCTTTTTCATACTCTCCTAAATCAGACAGCGCCACCCCTCGGTTAGACCAAGCTTTATGGTAATCGGGTTTAATTTTTATGGCTTGGTCGTAGGAGGATATGGCTTTTTCATACTCTCCTAAATCAGACAGCGCCACCCCTCGGTTAGACCAAGCTTTATGGTAATCGGGTTTAATTTTTATGGCTTGGTCGTAGGAGGATATGGCTTTTTCATACTCTCCTAAATCAGACAGCGCCACCCCTCGGTTAGACCAAGCTTTATGGTAATCGGGTTTAATTTTTATGGCTTGGTCGTAGGAGGATATGGCTTTTTCATACTCTCCTAAATCAGAC
>NZ_JARPLC010000488.1:0-459 GCF_032350395.1 Limnospira sp. PMC 289.06 | reverse complement strand
CTTTTCGGGAGACTCTCCCAACTTCCGACTTCTGAAAACCGCCGCATTTCTAACTCAACCAGGAAACTGTTATGTGGGTAGGTGATATTTGAGTAACTCTCCCAACTGGTGACTTTCCGTTTGAGGGAAACTCTCCCAACTTCCGACTTCTGAAAACCGCCACATTTTTAAGTCAACCGGAAAACTGTTATGTGGGTAGGTTATATGAGAGTAACTCTCCCAACTGGTGACTTTCCGTTTGAGGGAGACTCTCCCAACTTCCGACTTCTGAAAACCTCCACATTTCCAACTCAACCAGAAAACTGTTATGTGGGTAGGCGATATTTGAGTAACTCTCCCAATTTCGGACTTCTGAAAACCGCCGCATTTTCAAGTCAACCCGGAAACTCTTATGTGGGTAGGTGATATGAGAGTAACTCTCCCAACTGGTGACTTTCCCTTTTCGGAAAACTCTCGCAA
>NZ_JARPLC010000487.1:0-465 GCF_032350395.1 Limnospira sp. PMC 289.06 | reverse complement strand
TTTTGCCAGATTGTCTTATCTAGTTTAGTGAAGGTCTCTGTTGAGACTACCGCTGAATAATAGTTTGACCACCCCCGAATAATTGGGTTTAGTCTACTTATCAGGGCTGATTGAGGTGCTGTTTTGTGTTGTTCTATTACACCTTTAATCACTTCTGTGTGGGTTTTGACTGCTTTTTGGCTGGGTTTTATGTGGGTTTTATGTCCGATTAATCGGCTTGCTCCCCCACCTGTTTTCCCAGACTTGTATTTTCCAACTGGGTATTGCCTGATATTGAATCCTAGAAAGTCGAACCCTGGATTTTCTGTCTTACCGCCATACTCAATAGTTTTGAGTGTATGACAGATTCGAGTCTTTTCAGGTTTTATTTCTAGTCCTACAGGTTTTAGCCATTCAGAAATAGCAGTTTTGCACTGTTCAATGATTCCTAGGTCTTTGGAGATGACCACAAAATCATCGGCATAT
>NZ_JARPLC010000486.1:0-474 GCF_032350395.1 Limnospira sp. PMC 289.06 | reverse complement strand
TGGTGAGACTTTCTAGGAAAACATTAGCACGCCATAGCCATCTAGGGTCAATATTGGCAGATATTGAATTAACGGCACTAGAAACAGCCCCAAGTGTTAATGGGTCATTAACATAATTACTGGCATTACTTTGATTAATTTCAAATGAAAATGTGTCGGTTTCTGAACAGCGATTTTCTGCCATAGTTTAAGGTGTCAATAAGTATGGTTGTGCGGTTGAAGTCATACCATTAGTGTAGTCAATGATTACGGGATAGTCTGTTAAAGTGATGGTGCATATTAATGGATAAGTTCCATTTCCCCTAACGTTAGGTCGGATAGAAAAATCACAATGTTGTTTGGCGGGTTCGGGGTTTAGCTCGAAACTAAATTCTGCTATGTGTTGATGTACAACTAAATGCAGTAAAGCACTAGCTAAATTGGTTTGGTTAAAGGGGTAACTGCCTATACCGGGTTCAAAGGCATCAACAACGG
>NZ_JARPLC010000485.1:0-475 GCF_032350395.1 Limnospira sp. PMC 289.06 | reverse complement strand
CTTTTTATATAGAATATACACCAAACAAGTTGACAGGAGTTGGTGCTATTTTAGGTACTAATTCAGATAATACCAACTTGATACTTCACGGCGACGACAGTGCAGGTTTCGGTATAGACACTAGAACTGTGTCTGGTGGTGTGTTGACTTATTCATCACCCTTAATAACTAGATTGGACGCACCATCATTTAAGATATTATCTGTTTTAGAGCAAGGTCGGCAAAAGTTATTTATTAACGGTGATAAAGTGGTTGATGCACCTAATACAGTAACATCTTATCAACCTATTTCTGAAATTCTTATATTAAGAAGAGCTAATGGTGTTGTTGAAACTGGTATATGTAAAGATTTCCGCTACTACCCTCGCGCTCTTAGTGAAAGTGAGTGTTTAGCCCTAACAAAACTGTAATGGAGAACTAAAATGACTTATGACTTACAACAATAAATTAACAGATAATGCCTAATGCACTTGAT
>NZ_JARPLC010000484.1:0-480 GCF_032350395.1 Limnospira sp. PMC 289.06 | reverse complement strand
ACTGCCAACCATCCATGATTAGGGAAACCGAATGTCCGGCTTGAACCATCGTCACTGTTAAGTAGCGAAATAGGTTGACACGCTGCGCTCAAAAGAGCAAGGGGAAGAGTAGGAGGATTCTTTCATTTACCTACACAGACCTTTAAAAGTACCCCGGTGGAGAGGACAAATCTAAAGATGGAATGCCCATATAAACGGAACGTTTTAAGTCCTCCTGGACTCTAACTATCTGGTCGAGGTAGTTAGTAGGGATAAGTGTAACCGCAAGTCCTAGAGGATGTGAGATGTGACCAAAAGCCAACGTCCTGCCGTAATGGCAGGGATATGCTAACAGGTCACGGTTTGATTGTAAGAATAGAGTCTAGTAGGTGTACAAATGGCGATAGCGAGTTCAAAGAAAGGATTTGAGAAATCAAAACCAATCAAGACTACGAACAACGCATGGAAGACAATCCCGTGGACTAAGGTTCAACGGAAAGT
>NZ_JARPLC010000483.1:0-482 GCF_032350395.1 Limnospira sp. PMC 289.06 | reverse complement strand
GTATGCTATACACTCCCCTACAGAACGGAGAACAATTAGTAGGTTCCAAAACATTTAAAGAACGTTACTACATCTTAAAAGCCATAGCTAAGAAATCACCTAACAAAGACCATTTGCTTAAACAGCTTGAGCCTATTAACCCTAAACAAACACGATTCACCGTTAAGCAGCGTATAGGCATTAATGCCTTTAAAGATTGGTGGTTTAACACCAAACAGGAAGCCTATACCATCAGAAACTCACAACATCAATCATCCCGACATAGCTGGTTATGGGTAACGGGTATGACAGTAATGTACGGACTGAGACCAACTGAAATAGCCGCTGCTGTTAATCTAACCAAACGTTATGTAACGGATGATGGTGTAATCATCAAAGCACTATCAGACCCTGATAATCAAGATAATTATCTTGTATTAGGAGATTAATTAGGGGTCGAGATAGACCTCACGGTCTACCCCTCCCATTCAAAACCGTACTTG
>NZ_JARPLC010000482.1:0-486 GCF_032350395.1 Limnospira sp. PMC 289.06 | reverse complement strand
AGATGATAAATTCCGTCCCCGCCAATGGTAAATTACAGCCAGAGTTGGCGTTCGCGTAGCCTCTCGGAAGTGCGACCTATCGCCTACTCTCTGGGAAGTGCGATCGCGCAGCGTGCCCGCCAGAAGTATCGCCTACCCTCTCGGAAGTGCGACCTATCGCCTACTCTCTGGGAAGTGCGTTCGCGCAGCGTGCCCGCCAGAAGTATCGCCTAGCCTTTCGGAAGTGCGATCGCATCTTACCAGAAAGCGATCGCATAGTGGAAAGTGGCTAAAATGGATGATTGAAATCACCCAGAGGACAACCCCCATGACCACCAATGCTGACGATGTTTGGAGGCTGCTAGGAGAACTCATAGAAGCCCAAAAGGAAACTGAACGACTCCTCAAAGAACAATCCCAAGAAAGCGATCGCCGCTTCCGGGAACAGTCCCAAGAAAGCGATTCTCGTTCCGAGACGCTGCGCGAACGCCGCTTCCGGGAAACCGA
>NZ_JARPLC010000481.1:0-490 GCF_032350395.1 Limnospira sp. PMC 289.06 | reverse complement strand
CACTAAGGAAATCTGAATGTTCCGACTTGAACCACCGTCATAAGAAGGTAGCGAAACAGGTTGACACGCTGCGCTCAAAAGAGCAAGGGGAAAAGTAGGGGTTTCTCTTTACTACCTACACAGACCTTTAAAATTACCCCGGTGGACAGGACAAGTCTAAAGATGGAATGCCCGTATAAACGGAACGTTTAAACCCCTTTTAGGCTCTCGGCAGGATGTACCTGCACAGTAGTGAAAAGTGTAAGCGTATACCTTTAAGGGGAAAGGATGTGGCTGAAAGCTAATGCCTAACTGTAATGGTTAGGATATGCCCACTAGCCACGGTGTGGATATAGAGACCGCGACAATTAAGAGTTTTATGACGAGTGCGAGTTTAAAGACTACGAGGTTGTATATAGCTCCTAAAGTTGAGGTTACAAAGCGGGGGGTCGTAGCCCTGTTCCTACTGACAAATAGGGTATCTACATCAGGAGCCGTGTGCTGGGAAACT
>NZ_JARPLC010000480.1:0-497 GCF_032350395.1 Limnospira sp. PMC 289.06 | reverse complement strand
GCTTGTCCTTTCCTGGTTGCCCAGTAAGTCCAATTTCCGTCATAAAGTGTTGCGTCAGGACGTATTAAGGTATGTCTGACAATTGGAGTCCAGTTGTGTTTGAACAGATGTAACCCATCTTTGGTTTGGAACAGCCAATTTTCGTGTCTTTCTTTCCCATTGCTAAGTTTAATTGTTCTATGTCTGAAATAATTTCTTAGCTTTTCGTAACTTGACTTTCCGCATCTTGATACTGTCCATGCCCTTAACATTTGCCAGATTATGTTGTCTAGCTTATTGAAGGTCTCTGTTGAGACTACCCCTGAATAATAGTTTGACCATCCCCTAATAATTGGGTTTAGTTTGTTAATCAGGGCTGACTGAGGTGCTGTTTTATGTTGTTTAATTACACCTTTTATCACTTCTGTGTGGGCAACTGCTTTTTGGCTGGGTTTTATGTGAATTTTGTGTCCTAATAGTTTCCCATGTGGAATTTTCCCAGTTCTATATTTTCCTAC
>NZ_JARPLC010000479.1:0-501 GCF_032350395.1 Limnospira sp. PMC 289.06 | reverse complement strand
CGGTGAGACTTTCTAGGAAAACATTAGCACGCCATAGCCATCTAGGGTCAATATTGTTAGACATTGAGTTGACGACATCAGAGACAGCCAAAAGTGTTAATGGGTCTGTAACATAATTACTGGCATTACTTTCATTAATTTCAAATGAAAATGTGTCGGTTTCTGATCAGCGATTTTCTGCCATAGTTTAAGGCGTTAATAAGTATGGTTGTGCGGTTGAAGTCATGCCGTCGCTGTAGCTAATGATTACAGGATAGTCTGTTAAAGTAATGGTAAGTATTAATGGATAAGTTCCACTTCCACGAATGTTAGGTCCTATGGTAAACTCACAATGTTTTCTGGCGGGTTCGGGATTGAGTGTGGGGCTAAATTCGGCGGCGTGTTGATACATTACCAAATGCAGTAGAGCGCTACATAGATTTTGTTGATTAAAAGGATAGCTACCCGTTCCGGGTTGAAAGCCCACAAGAAATGGTTCTACTACTGCGATCGCACCGTCAT
>NZ_JARPLC010000478.1:0-501 GCF_032350395.1 Limnospira sp. PMC 289.06 | reverse complement strand
CTTGGACTTATTACCCCTCCCTGGGGTGTCCCTGTTTCTGTATCCTCAAATACACCTTTATCTAGCACTCCCGCTTTGAGCCATTGTTTCAGGTCTCTTTTTAGGCGGCTTGGACAATGAATTTTGGACAGTAGGTAATCATGGTTCACGGTAAGAGCATTTTGCTATATCGGCATCGAGAACATAATATTGTCCTTGATTTATGGCAGTATAAATTCTGCCAATTGCGTCATGGGCGGACCGTCCGGGACGGAACCCGTAGCTTGTACCTTCAAATCTCGATTCCCATTCAGGTTCGAGAGCCGACTTGACCAAGGCTTGCCTTGCTCTATCTTGGATTGTGGGTATTCCTATTCCAGCTTTTATCATCCCTGCCAGGTTTTGGTATCCACACCCGTCGCAGTGGTTTTGATTTGAGATTTCCCTTAATGTTCTTAACAAGCTCGAACCTTTGTCTTGAAGAGATTGCTCTTACTCCATCAACTCCGGCTGTTTTCTTGC
>NZ_JARPLC010000477.1:0-502 GCF_032350395.1 Limnospira sp. PMC 289.06 | reverse complement strand
ACAAAGACCATCGATGATTCGCAAATCCTCGCCGGGAAAGTTTTTGATATCATCGTCGTCTAAATATCTCCTAGAGGTTTTTTGTGCCACCGCTAACATCATCTTAGCCGTTTCTTTGTCGGCAGCTTTCCAGTTGCCTGATTTCAATAATCTGTCGAGTTCGGTATACAAAAAACCAGAAGAAGACACGATGGTAGTATCTGCCACGGCTTCAGTTATCGACTGGAGTTGAGATGCGATCGCTTCTATCTGCGATTCTAGCCGTGATAGCGATTGAGATGTGATCGCTTTGACCCGAGATTCTAGCCATGATAGCGATTGGGATTGAGATGCGGTCGCTTCTATCTGCGATTCTAGCCATGATAGCGATTGGGATTGAGATGCGATCGCTTCTACCTGCGATTCTAGGCGTGATAGCGATTGGGATTGAGATGCGATCGCTTCTATCTGCGATTCTAGGCGTGATAGCGATTGGGATTGAGATGCGATCGCTTCTACCTGC
>NZ_JARPLC010000476.1:0-502 GCF_032350395.1 Limnospira sp. PMC 289.06 | reverse complement strand
ATTAATGTATATGTTGTCCCAGATGTTGCAGAAAATGTACGATTTACATGGTGGGCGGTGTTTGTGCTTGAATCCTCAACTAACTTGTCACCAGTTAAATTTCCATCAAGCGCAACAATTACATTTGGCGTAATACTTGCTCGTGTTTTTGTCCAAGTCGCATTATCAAAATCCTCACTCCACGATACCAAATTAGTCCTCTGTTCCTCCACCAACGACCCTAACCGTTCACCCGTTTCAGGATTAAATGTGTATCTAGGCTTATTCACTGCGGCTGTACGAATCCTGCCTGCTGCGTCTACATACGTTGCCGTAGATGCTCTAGTAACAGTGTAAGTGTCTGTTACAGGTTCTGTTATCCATTCTTCACCATTGTAGCGTGTGTTGGATTTACCAAACTGAGTTGAAAGGGTAGGTTCTATAGAGATGCGAGGTTCAACGTTATACGTATTTGAGTCAATAACTGCTTGTATCCGTTCATTAGTTAAATACAGATTAACTT
>NZ_JARPLC010000475.1:0-503 GCF_032350395.1 Limnospira sp. PMC 289.06 | reverse complement strand
GAACCTCCAGGACAGGGATTTTCTCGAAATTGGCGACCACATTCACGGCACAGGTATAGCACCAGACAGGAAAGTTAGGACGTATAATGGAGAGGACGAGATGACTAAGAAGACCAAAAATGCCAGCCCCCTATAGTTACGACCTCAGACAAAAAGTTATTGATGCAATTGAACTAGACGGTATGCCCAAAACAGAAGCCAGTCAAGTTTTCCATGTCAGCCGGAACACCATTAATCTCTGGCTGCAAAGAAAAGCACAGACCGGAGACTTCCTCCCTAAACCTAATCACCGACCTGGCAATAACCACAAAATTACCGACTGGCATAAATTCAAGGCTTTTGCCCAAGAGCATGGCGATCAAACCTCCGCTCCAATGGCTGAACTTTGGGATGACGACATCTCTCCTCGCACCATATCCAGAGCCTTGAAGAAAATTGGCTTCACCAGAAAAAAACTTACGGCTACCAAGAAGGTGATGAGCAACAGCGAGAGGAGTTTATTG
>NZ_JARPLC010000474.1:0-509 GCF_032350395.1 Limnospira sp. PMC 289.06 | reverse complement strand
TTGAACGTCCTGATTAGGTCATTGCAACAGGCTTGGAGCGATCGCCATGATTTCTACACAGGCGGGAATATGTTTATTTACTATAGCAGCGAACAGGCTAGGAACCGAGATTTCCGAGGCCCAGATTTCTTTGCTGTGTTAGATGTAGATGGCACCAAAGAACGACAAGGTTGGGTAGTATGGCAGGAAGGGGGTCGCTACCCAGATGTTATTGTCGAGTTGATGTCGCCGAGTACCGCCAGAGTAGATAAAGGAAAGAAAAAGGATCTGTATCAGCAGATATTCCGAACCCCAGATTACTTTGTATTTGACCCGTTTGAAGCCAACGCCTTTCAAGGTTGGCATTTGCATAGTTCAGGAGGTTATCAGCTTTTAGAGCCGAACGATCGCGGTTGGCTGTGGTGTGATACCTTGGGCTTTTGGCTGGGAACTTGGTCGGGAACGATTGACCGGGAGGAGGCAATTTGGTTGCGGTTTTACGATACGGAAGGTAATTTAGTCCTGTTACC
>NZ_JARPLC010000473.1:0-511 GCF_032350395.1 Limnospira sp. PMC 289.06 | reverse complement strand
AGTACGGTTTTGTATGGGAGGGGGAGATGGCGACATCTCTCTCGACCCCTACTCTACCTTCACTCGGGTTAAACTCATCCCCCAACACTCGACTAACCGCATCAGAAGCACGTGTTACGCTGGTGGCTTGAGTAGGGGTGTAAGGGGATGGTGTTGATGATGCTTCTAGTTGTGTACCCCAAATGTAGATACCTGAAATGCCATCACCTGTGTAAAGAATGCTAGACCCATTATTCAAGTAATGCACTATTGTTGCAGTAGCAGTTGATGATGCTGTTGAGGTAATTGAGCATCTATACCATCCGTTTCCCATAGACGTTACTGATGAAGAAACAAGTCCTCCTCCTGCTGTAATTGCTCTAGTCAGTAAATTGAAATTTGCGAAAGAATTGGCGGGAAATTGAGTGGCAAATGCAATTACAAGAATCGAGCGTTCTGCGGCTTTAGCATATATGGTTAATGTATATGTTGTCCCAGATGTTGCAGAAAATGTACGATTTACATGGTGGGC
>NZ_JARPLC010000472.1:0-513 GCF_032350395.1 Limnospira sp. PMC 289.06 | reverse complement strand
TCAACGATGGCAGTGGGGGATTTACCCAGGCCACCAATATCTCCCTGACCGGTGTTGACGTTAGTTCCGTAGCCACAGCAGACTTCAATGGCGACGGCGATATCGACATCCTGCTCACCGGCCGCGGTAGTGGCGATAACCGCATCAGCCGAGTGTATCTCAACGATGGCAGTGGGGGATTTACCCAGGCCACCAATATCTCCCTGACCGGTGTTGACGTTAGTTCCGTAGCCACAGCAGACTTCAATGGCGACGGCGATATCGACATCCTGCTCACCGGCCGCGGTAGTGGCGATAACCGCATCAGCCGAGTGTATCTCAACGATGGCAGTGGGGGATTTACCCACGCCACCAATATCTCCCTGACCGGTGTTTACCGTAGTTCGGTAGCCACAGCAGACTTCAATGGCGACGGCGATATCGACATCCTGCTCACCGGCCGCGATAGTAGCAATAACCCCATCAGCCGAGTGTATCTCAACGATGGCAGTGGGGGATTTACCCACGCCACCA
>NZ_JARPLC010000471.1:0-513 GCF_032350395.1 Limnospira sp. PMC 289.06 | reverse complement strand
TAAGTACGGTTCTGTATGGGAGGGGGAGATGGCGACATCTCTCTCGACCCCTACTCCATATATGCTAAAGCCGCAGAACGCTCGATTCTTGTAATTGCATTTGCCACTCAATTTCCCGCCAATTCTTTCGCAAATTTCAATTTACTGACTAGAGCAATTACAGCAGGAGGAGGACTTGTTTCTTCATCAGTAACGTCTATGGGAAACGGATGGTATAGATGCTCAATTACCTCAACAGCATCATCAACTGCTACTGCAACAATAGTGCATTACTTGAATAATGGGTCTAGCATTCTTTACACAGGTGATGGCATTTCAGGTATCTACATTTGGGGTACACAACTAGAAGCATCATCAACACCATCCCCTTACACCCCTACTCAAGCCACCAGCGTAACACGTGCTTCTGATGCGGTTAGTCGAGTGTTGGGGGATGAGTTTAACCCGAGTGAAGGTAGTTTTTATATAGAATATACACCAAACAAGTTGACAGGAGTTGGTGCTATTTTAGGT
>NZ_JARPLC010000470.1:0-513 GCF_032350395.1 Limnospira sp. PMC 289.06 | reverse complement strand
TAGGTGGCAACGTCTACTGGTGAAATCATATTATGCCCGACTCTTAGCAGTGCGGCTGTAGGGGCGGGTTCCACGGTCAGCCATGCTTCCCAACAGTCAGCTTAATAAACCCGCCCCCCAAGCGGGTCAAGGCAAAAAGACAGCCGGTGTCGATGGAAGGATAGTAATATCTCCAAAACAAAGGTTTGAATTAGCTGAGAGCATTAAAGGAAAACTCAAAGCAAAAGCACTTAGGAGAGTATGGATACCAAAACCTGGTAGGGATGAAAAAAGCTGGAATAGGCATTCCTACAATCCAAGATAGAGCAAGGCAAGCCTTGGTTAAATCGGCTCTCGAACCTGAATGGGAATCGAGATTTGAAGGCACAAGCTATGGGTTCCGTCCCGGACGGTCAGCCCAAGATGCAATAGCACGAATCTATCTATGTATTAAGCATAGTAGTTATTATGTGTTGGACGCAGGTGCGAGACGTTCGGGTATGAAATAGGGCTGAAATGCCCGAAATAACTACC
>NZ_JARPLC010000469.1:0-514 GCF_032350395.1 Limnospira sp. PMC 289.06 | reverse complement strand
CTCTGTTGTTTGATGATTCGTTCGGTTTCCCGGAAGCGGCGATCGCTTTCTTGGGACTGTTCCCGGAAGCGGCGATCGCTTTCTTGGG
This sequence comes from Limnospira sp. PMC 289.06, assembly GCF_032350395.1. Lineage (NCBI taxonomy): Bacteria > Bacillati > Cyanobacteriota > Cyanophyceae > Oscillatoriales > Sirenicapillariaceae > Limnospira > Limnospira sp. PMC 289.06. The sequence continues at coordinate 426 of NZ_JARPLC010000469.1, read as the reverse complement.
ATTGTTCTTTGAGGAGTCGTTCAGTTTCCTTTTGGGCTTCTATGAGTTCTCCTAGCAGCCTCCAAACATCGTCAGCATTGGTGGTCATGGGGGTTGTCCTCTGGGTGATTTCAATCATCCATTTTAGCCACTTTCCACTATGCGATCGCTTTCTGGTAAGATGCGATCGCACTTCCGAAAGGCTAGGCGATACTTCTGGCGGGCACGCTGCGCGAACGCACTTCCGAGAATGTAGGCGATAGGTCGCACTTCCCAGAGGGTAGGCGATACTTCTGGCGGGCACGCTGCGCGATCGCACTTCTGAGGTAGGCGATAGGTCGCACTTCCCAGAGGGTAGGCGAACGCCAACTCTGGCTGTAATTTACCATTGCCGGGGACGGAATTTATCATCATTTAAAATCACGACGCTATCTCCTGACTGTGCCA
>NZ_JARPLC010000468.1:0-517 GCF_032350395.1 Limnospira sp. PMC 289.06 | reverse complement strand
TGTCGCAGGTTCAAATCCTGTCATCCCGATTTAACTTAAACCCTTATCCTGACTACTATCGCGGGAATTGCTTTAACCCGATAGTCGTACCTAATTACTCAGATATTACTCACAATCTAGTCCTAGCACAGGAAAATAATTCTGTCAATAGGATGATTACTCAGTCAATAAGCACAACTTAATCAATCTGTCAAATACCCATACCACCCCCCAACCAAACACCGATAGGGTAACTCCCTTGTGATACCCGTCAATAGCAAGCCTATCGGTTCGTTCCTCACCATTGACTGCTATCACGTCGGTCGCACCCCCAAGAGTGTTTGTTCCGGTTGGGGGGGAGGATATGTTTCAAAATCAACCACGACAACAGCAGAAGATAATTCCCCAAGCTATCAAAGATACACCTATCAATGTACAAAGATATCAGACCGCCTTTCAGTATCAGATTATGAAAGTATGGTGGCGATCGCTCGCAAGGTTATCTATGGGTCTGATTCATAATCTCCGGTGAGGGGAA
>NZ_JARPLC010000467.1:0-519 GCF_032350395.1 Limnospira sp. PMC 289.06 | reverse complement strand
CTTTGTATGCAGGCTTAAAAAAGTCTGTAAATATTTACCACGAATATATATAGCGGCTAAATCAAAAGGCGTAGTTAAATCGCCTTCAGAGTAATCTCCTTCATGATAATCCACAGGAGAAAGTTCCTCGAACTCACAAATAACATTATGTGATGTCATTGACTCCCATATTATTGTTTCCACTTCTCGCCGCCACCGCCGTGGCAGTAAACTCCTACGTCCAGAACGGCTTAAGTTACTAAAAGTTGGTGGATAGCTTGAGTCTCGATATACCCTACTAAACTCATAACTTTGTTGGAAAGTAAGGCTAAAGCCATCATTTGATTTATCTAATGATGCTTGAAAATCGTTTTTTTCAAACCTATCATAATTACCGTATCCGAAGATATATGGTTGGTAACCTGAACTTTCTCCATAACGAGGATAGGCATAGGGCAATAAATAATAACAATCATCCCTAACACTTGTGGTTTCCTCGATTAATTCATCTAAATAGCTTGCGTTATCGCCTTGATTATC
>NZ_JARPLC010000466.1:0-520 GCF_032350395.1 Limnospira sp. PMC 289.06 | reverse complement strand
ACTCTACCAGCGCCACCCTTTCCCCTAGGTTTTTTTCCTCCCTTTGGTTCATCTCTGTTTGGTGGTTCCTTGACAGTTGCCTCTTTTTTAATATCCTCTCTTTTTTCCCTTTCTTCAGCTTCTCTTTTTTTGTGATATTCATCTGCATCCCAGTATTCAGGAGCTACATATTTAGAATCACTTATAAATTTGTTTCGAGTATCTAATTCCCTCCCGTATGGGTCTCCAGTCCAACCTCGAAACGGGTCTCCTAGTTTACCGGGGTCATCGTTTAATCTAAAGGGAGCTGTGTCATATCTAACTCCCGAGCGAGGTCTAACCTTTGGTTTGTCTCTAATCGTCCGTCTGTCTCTAACCATATTAACGTTTTGTACTAAGTTTAATAGTATTATATGATAGTATAATTATGTTACTAAATCCATTAAATAAGGGAAATCATGAGAGGTGTTAAAAATATCGCGGCTCATATAAACGCTGCTAACTGGAGTAACGCCATAGAGTTATTTAACGGGACTATTTT
>NZ_JARPLC010000465.1:0-522 GCF_032350395.1 Limnospira sp. PMC 289.06 | reverse complement strand
CAAGCCAATGCCCAACTGTAATGGTTGGGATATGCCCAGAGGTCACGGTGTGGATATAGATACTGCGATTATTAGGAGTATAATGGCGAGAGCGAGTTGAAAGACTACGTGTTGCATATAGCTCTGAACAAAGAAGGACAAAGCAGGGGGTAGTAACTCTGTTCCTTTGACAAATAGGGTATCCACATCAGGAGCCGTGTGATGGGAAACTATCAAGCACGGTTTTGAATGGGAGTTGGGGAAGGCGACTTCACTCTCGACCCCTACCCTTAGAGGGTGAAGGATGTGACCAGAAGCCAATGCCCAACTGTAATGGTTGGGATATGCCCAGAGGTCACGGTGTGGATATAGATACTGCGATTATTAGGAGTATAATGGCGAGAGCGAGTTGAAAGACTACGTGTTGCATATAGCTCTGAACAAAGAAGGACAAAGCAGGGGGTAGTAACTCTGTTCCTTTGACAAATAGGGTATCCACATCAGGAGCCGTGTGATGGGAAACTATCAAGCACGGTTTTGAAT
>NZ_JARPLC010000464.1:0-522 GCF_032350395.1 Limnospira sp. PMC 289.06 | reverse complement strand
CTGGATGCTGACATAGCAAAATGCTTTGACCGAATAAACCATGATTATCTACTGTCAAAAATTCATTGTCCAAGCAACCTAAAAAGAGACCTGAAACAATGGCTCAAAGCAGGCGTGCTAGATAACGGTGTATTTGAGGATACAGAAGCAGGGACACCTCAAGGAGGGGTGATAAGTCCACTACTCGCCAACATCGCACTGGATGGTATGGAAAGGCTAGTCAAAGGAATGTATCCAAACAAAGGAACAACCACTCAGGTAAACCTTATAAGATATGCCGATGATTTTGTGGTCATATCAAGAGACTTAGGAATCATTGAACAGTGCAAGACTGCAATTTCTGAATGGCTAAAACCTGTAGGATTAGAGATAAAACCTGAAAAGACCCGAATATGTCACACACTCAATCCTATTGAGTATAATGGCAAGATTGAGGAACCTGGGTTCGATTTTCTAGGATTCAATATCAGGCAATACCCCGTTGGAAAGTATAAATCTGGGAAAACAGGTGGGGCAACAAGC
>NZ_JARPLC010000463.1:0-524 GCF_032350395.1 Limnospira sp. PMC 289.06 | reverse complement strand
CCCCTGCCTTATTTGGTATATTTCTATACCGAATGTTGGGACATATAAACAGTTATGAGGATGGTCAGGAGTGCGCTCCTTATATTCAATCAAGGGGTTGAAGTCCCCACCAGGCGGTTATTTCAGGTATTTCAACCCTATTTCATGCCTGAACGTCTCGCACCTAGAACATCTATCAAAGAGGCTTGCGTACCCTCAATTTGACTCGATAAAACTGCTTCTTTACGAACGTACATAAATACAAATAAATCGGGGTTGGGGAGAGCATCAGTTGCACCATCTAAACGACCCAATGCACGATCGGCTTGAGATAGCAAATTCCACATTTCCGGATCCATCATAATCTCAGGGGTAGGTGGCAGTGGATTGGGGATAAAGGCCCTGTAGCCTTCTATCTGTTCTATGTATTGGCCTGCTCTCGATGTCCCAAGCATTCTTATCGGTTCCGATAATACTGAGTCACTTTTGATTATTAGGGGTCGAGATAGACCTCACGGTCTACCCCTCCCATTCAGCAGCAGAAC
>NZ_JARPLC010000462.1:0-526 GCF_032350395.1 Limnospira sp. PMC 289.06 | reverse complement strand
TCCAATCAAGACTATGAATAACGTATGGAAAGCTATCCCATGGGCTAAGGTTCAGCGGAAAGTTTTTAAGCTCCAAAAGAGGATATTTCAAGCAGCTAAATCGGGACAGGACGCGAAGGCCAGAAGGTGGCAACGTCTATTGGTGAAATCATATTATGCCCGGCTCTTAGCAGTGCGGCTGTAGGGGCGGGTTCCACGGTCAGCCATGCTTCCCAACAGTCAGCTTAATGAACCCGCCCCCCAAGCGGGTCAAGGCTAAAAGACAGCCGGTGTCGATGGAATGATAGTAATATCTCCAGAACAAAGACTGACTTGAGCGGAGAACATTAAAGGAAATCTCAAAGCCAAAGCACTTAGGAGAGTATGGATACCAAAACCTGGCAGGGATGACAAATGCCCCCTGGGAATACCCACAATCCAAGACAGAGCGAGGCAAGCCTTGGTTAAGTCGGCACTTGAGCCTGAATGGGAATCAAGATTTGAAAGCACAAGCTACGGGTTCAGACCAGGCAGGTCAGCCCAAGAT
>NZ_JARPLC010000461.1:0-528 GCF_032350395.1 Limnospira sp. PMC 289.06 | reverse complement strand
TATTTGTATTTTCCTACGGGATATTGCCTGATGTTGAATCCTAGAAAATCGAACCCTGGATTCTCTGTCTTACCGTCATACTCAATAGGCTTGAGTGTATGACAGATTCGAGTCTTTTCAGGTTTTATTTCTAGTCCTACAGGTTTTAGCCATTCAGAAATTGCAGTCTTGCACTGTTCAATAATCTCTAGTGATGATGATATCACTACAAAATCATCGGCATATCTTATTAAGGTGGCTTTAACTTTAACCCCTTTTTCTTTAGGATACATTGTTTCAATTAACCTAACCATACCCAACAGTGCGATGTTGGCGAGTATTGGACTTATCACCCCTCCCTGGGGTGTCCCTGATTCTGTATCCTCAAATACGCCGTTATCTAGCACGCCTGCTTTGAGCCATTGTTTCAGGTCTCTTTTTAGGCTGCTTGGACAATGAATTTTGGACAGTAGATAATCATGGTTCACGGTAAGAGCATTTTGTTATGGTCGAAAGGGAAGTCACCTTCCCCAACTCCACTTCAAAACC
>NZ_JARPLC010000460.1:0-528 GCF_032350395.1 Limnospira sp. PMC 289.06 | reverse complement strand
TCAGTTATTTCGGGTATTGCAACCCTATTTCATGCCTGAACGTCTCGCACCTCAGAACTAATTATACTAAACTGGGGCGGAAGGATTCGAATCGCCTATATAGCCTACAACCCCTATTCTACCGTTACTTAGGTGTTACTCAAAGCCATAACAGAGTAACAAGTGAGTAAAAAATGAGTAACGATATCAATACCCCTACTGTAGGGGGAAAGGGTAATTATGACGATGGCTATAGTAGATTCCTGAAAGCCTATCAAGACTTTAAAGGGGAATGTCCCAAAGGAGTGACACTCAAGTTACAAAAGACCGGGACTAGGTACAACCTACTATTGCAGTTTAAGCAACCACCTACCGGGAAACGGCTACCCAAAACGGCTAACCTTGAATGTACACCTCAAGGGGTGATAGACGGCGTTAGGAAAGCTAAACTGGTATCAGAAGCCTTGGGAACCATTACTAGCGCTAGTGAATTTTGGAACTGGTACGATGCGACTATCTCAGGAAAGAACCAGATTGAGGATAATCTGA
>NZ_JARPLC010000459.1:0-528 GCF_032350395.1 Limnospira sp. PMC 289.06 | reverse complement strand
TGTTCGAGAGCCGACTTAACCAAGGCTTGCCTTGCTCTATCTTGGATTGTGGGTATTCCTATTCCAGCTTTTTTCATCCCTGCCAGGTTTTGGAATCCACACCCGTCGCAGTGGTTTTGCTTTGTTGTTTCCCTTTATGTTCTCCACAAGCTCCAACCTTTGTCTTGGAGAGATTGCTCTTACTCCATCAACGCCGGCTGTTTTCTTGCCTTGACCCGCTTGGGTCACTCGTCGCGCTGCTAGGAGCCTGGTATAATATGATTTCACCAATAGACGTTGCAACCTTCTTACTTTTGCATCTTGTCCCGATTTAGCTGCTTGAAATATCCTCTTTTGGAGCTTAAAGACGTATCTCTGAACCTTAGCCCAGTTAATACTTCTCCATACAAACGCACGTCTTTGTAAGTTCTGGTTTCCCAAATCCCTTACTTTCTCTCGATTTCGTCATATTGACTCCTACTAGACTCTATTCTTACAATCAAACCGTGACCTGTCAGCATATCCCTACCATTACGGTCGGGCGTTGGC
>NZ_JARPLC010000458.1:0-528 GCF_032350395.1 Limnospira sp. PMC 289.06 | reverse complement strand
TTATACTCCTACTAATCGCAGTATCTATATCCACACCGCGACCTGTGGGCATATCCCAGCCATTACAGATGGGCATTGGCTTATGGTCGCATCCTTCACCCTCCAGGGGTAGGGGTCGAGAGTGAAGTCACCTTCACCCCCTCCCATTCAAAACCTTGCTTGATAGTTTCCCATCACACGGCTCCTGATGTGGATACCCTTTTGTCATCGGAACAGGGTTACTACCCCCTGCTTTCGTACTTCAATGTTCAGAGCTTTATGCACCACGTAGTCTTTCAACTCGTTCTCGCCACTATACTCCTAATAATCGCAGTATCTATATCCACACCGTGACAATTGGGCATATCCCAACCATGACAATTGGGCTTTAGCTTCTGGTCACATCCTTCACCCTCTAACCATGCGCTTACATTTTTCACTACTGCCTTGTCAATAGCATTACTCACTTGTTTATAGGCAGAGCATTAGAGGGATTACAACGTTCCGCTTATATGGGCATTCCATCGTTAGATTTGTCCTCAGAACCGG
>NZ_JARPLC010000457.1:0-530 GCF_032350395.1 Limnospira sp. PMC 289.06 | reverse complement strand
GTTTTTAGTTTTGGATTCAATGAAAGCGTCAATATCTCCGATTGAGTAAGTAGCGAAAGATTGATTGAATGGATTAATACATTCAATTTCTAAGATATTAGAAATATCAGAGTTTAAATTATCGTCTCCGATATTTCCCTCTAATATCCTGTCAGAAGGTCTGACTGATGATTGACTTAGATTTATTGTTGCTGTAAACATCACAGAACCGTCTGTAAGCATTGAGTCACTTTCGACTATTTTAAGCAATGCGAGTTCTGGAGATGTAGGGGTGTATTCTCGTTTTTTGCCGTTATATTCAGTCTCGTATTTTTCAATACAAAACCGTACAGCAATTAATTCTTTATCACCTTTGGAATAACTCCAATCCCTATCATTGAAGTTAGAAAAATCCCCTGATACACCTTTCCCGAATATCCATAAATGAGGTGACTTAATTCGGAATTATGCATAATCAACAATTAGAAAGGTTGCCGTTTCACCGGGCTTAACTGCACTGCAATAACTAAATTTATCGTCCTGTTTTTTGC
>NZ_JARPLC010000456.1:0-533 GCF_032350395.1 Limnospira sp. PMC 289.06 | reverse complement strand
GCAGGTTCGAGAGCCGACTTGACCAAGGCTTGCCTTGCTCTATCTTGGATTGTGGGAATTCCCAACGGGCGTTTTTCATCCCTGCCGGGTTTTGGTATCCACACTCTTCTAAGTGCTTTTGCTTTGAGATTTCCTTTGATTCTCTCAGTCAGTTCAAACCTTTGCTTAGGAGAAATTGCGATAATTCCATCCACTCCGGCTGTTTTCTTTCCTTGATTGTCTTGGGTCACTCGCCGCACTGCTAAGAGCCGGGCATAGTACGATTTCACCAATAGACGTTGCCACCTTCTTACCTTTGCATCTTGTCCCGATTTAGCTGCTTGAAATATACTCTTTTGGAGCTTGAAAACTTTCCGTTGAACCTTAGTCCATGGGATTGCCTTCCATGCGTTGTTCGTAGTCTTGATTGGTTTTGGTTTCCCAAACCCTTTCTTTAAACTCGCTATCGCCATTTGTACACCTACTAGGCTCTATTTCTTTACAATCAAACCGTGACCTGTTAGCATATCCCTACCATTACAGTTGGGCGTTGG
>NZ_JARPLC010000455.1:0-534 GCF_032350395.1 Limnospira sp. PMC 289.06 | reverse complement strand
AGTAGCGAAATAGGTTGATACGCTGCGCTCAAAAGAGTAAGGGGAAAAGTAGGGGCTTCTATTTACTACCTACACAGACCTTTAAAAGTACCCCGGTGGAAAAGACAAATCTAAAGATGGAATGCCCATATAAATGGAACGTTTTAACCCCTTTCAGGCTCTGACAATCTGGTCGAGAAAGTCAGTAGTAAAAGTGTAAGCGCAAGCCTATTAGGGGGTGAGATGTGACCAAAAGCCAACGCCCTGCTGTAACAGTAGGGATATGCTAACAGGTCACGGTTTGATTGTAAAGAAATAGAATCTAGTAGGTGTACATATGGCGATAGCGAGTTCAAAGAAAGGGTTTGGAAAACCAAAACCAATCAAGACTACGAACAACGCATGGAAGACAATCCCATGGACTAAGGTTCAACGGAAAATTTTCAAGCTCCAAAAGAGTATATTTCAAGCAGCTAAATCGGGACAAGATGCAAAAGCTAGAAGGTGGCAACGTCTATTGGTGAAATCATATTATGCCCGGCTCCTAGCAGTGAG
>NZ_JARPLC010000454.1:0-538 GCF_032350395.1 Limnospira sp. PMC 289.06 | reverse complement strand
CCATTAATTACCGGGTCAATAAGTGGAAACGCCGGAACAGCAACAGCACTTCAAACAGCAAGAACAATCAATGGAACAAGTTTTAATGGAACAGCAAATATTACTACTGTAAACTGGGGAACTGCTCGGACTTTAACAATTGGTTCTACAGGCAAATCAGTAAACGGCTCTGGAAATGTAAGTTGGAGTTTAGCAGAAATTGGTGCTTTACCAAATCTTTCAATAACTGTAACAGGAGATTGGAATGATGTGTTAACAACAGGTTTTTATCAAGGGAGTTCTCTTTTAAATCAAAGTCCGGGAAGTTCATGGCGTTTTTGTACTGTACAAAGACATAAGAATTCTGCGATTTCTCAAACAATGATACCTTTTGGAGGAGAAGATATTTATCAAAGAAATCGTGTAAATGCAGTCTGGAGTAGCTGGCAACAATTAGCTTTTACAAGCTCTAATATTACAGGTAATGCAGCAACTGCAACCACGCTTCAAACTGCTAGAACAATTAATGGGACTTCGTTTAATGGTAGTGCCAATATAA
>NZ_JARPLC010000453.1:0-539 GCF_032350395.1 Limnospira sp. PMC 289.06 | reverse complement strand
CCTGTTTTCCCAGATTTATACTTTCCTACGGGATATTGCCTGATATTGAATCCTAAAAAATCGAACCCAGGTTCCTCAATCTTGCCATTATACTCAATAGGCTTGAGTGTGTGACATATTCGGGTCTTTTCAGGTTTAATCTCTAGTCCTACAGGTTTTAGCCATTCAGAAATTGCAGTCTTGCACTGTTCAATGATTCCTAAGTCTCTTGATATGACCACAAAATCATCGGCATATCTTATAAGGTTTACCTGAGTGGTTGTTCCTTTGTTTGGATACATTCCTTTGACTAGCCTTTCCATACCATCCAGTGCGATGTTGGCGAGTAGTGGACTTATCACCCCTCCTTGAGGTGTCCCTGCTTCTGTATCCTCAAATACACCGTTATCTAGCACGCCTGCTTTGAGCCATTGTTTCAGGTCTCTTTTTAGGTTGCTTGGACAATGAATTTTTGACAGTAGGTAGTCATGGTTTATTCGGTCAAAGCATTTTGTTATGGTCGAAAGGGAAGTCACCTTCCCCAACTCCACTTCAAAACC
>NZ_JARPLC010000452.1:0-541 GCF_032350395.1 Limnospira sp. PMC 289.06 | reverse complement strand
TGCACGGTTTGGAATTGGAGTTGGGGAAGGTGACTTCTCTTTCGACCATAACCAGTCAAATTAGGATCCGTATGAGGTGAAAGTCTCATGTACGGTTCTGAATGGGAGGGATAGACCGTGAGGTCTATCTCGACCCCTAATATCCCTTGGGCGAAAGTCCAGAGGAAAGTTTTCAAGCTCCAAAAGAGGATATTCCAAGCAGCTAAATCGGGACAGGACGCGAAGGCAAGAAGGTGGCAACGTCTATTGGTGAAGTCATATTATGCCCGACTCTTAGCAGTGCGGCTGTAGGGGCGGGTTCCACGGTCAGCCATGCTTCCCAACAGTCAGCTTAATAAACCCGCCCCCCAAGCGGGTCAAGGCAAGAAAACGGCTGGAGTTGATGGAATGAGAGCAATCTCTCCAAGACAAAGGTTTGAACTTGTGGAGAGCATTAAGGGAAACCTCAAAGCAAAACCACTGCGACGGGTGTGGATTCCAAAACCCGGCAGGGATGAAAAAAGCTGGAATAGGAATACCCACAATCCAAGACAGAGCAAGG
>NZ_JARPLC010000451.1:0-542 GCF_032350395.1 Limnospira sp. PMC 289.06 | reverse complement strand
GTATTTAGCCTAGGGGGTTTCATTTTGCACTAACTCCTAATAATGCGATCGCTTTTGAGTGCACTAGAGTAACGGTAGAATAAGGGTTGTAGGCTTTATAGTGGGTTCGAATCCCACCCTCTCCGATTAACTTAAACCCTTATCATTATTGCGATAGGAGGAAATTAACTAACCCGTTAGTCGTACCGTTACATTCAATATGCACTCCATTCAGTCTTAGCACACGGGACGATTAGTGCATATCCCTTAGTAACAAATCTTAATTATTGACGGGTTAATCAATAAGCACAACTTAATCAATCTGTCAAATACCCATACCACCCCCCAACCAAACACCGATAGGGTAACTCTCTCGTGATACCCGTCAATGGCAAGCCTATCGGTTCGTTACGAACCATTGACTGCTATCACATCGGTCGCACCCCTAAGAGTGTTTGTTTCGGTTATGGGGGGAGGGTATGGCTCAAATTTCAAAACCCATAGGGGTAGTCAGATTATTGGTGAAATATTGAGGAGCCTACTCACTACCAACAAAATGCGAT
>NZ_JARPLC010000450.1:0-543 GCF_032350395.1 Limnospira sp. PMC 289.06 | reverse complement strand
TATCTCGATTCCCATTCAGGTTCGAGAGCCGACTTAACCAAGGCTTGCCTTGCTCTATCTTGGATTGTGGGTATGCCTAGTGGGCGTTTTTCATCCCTACCAGGTTTTGGAATCCACACCCTTCGCAGTGGTTTTGCTTTGAGGTTTCCCTTAATGTTTTTGACAATTTCTAACCTTTGTCTTGGAGAGATTGCTCTTACTCCATCAACCCCGGCTGTTTTCTTGCCTTGATTATCTTGGGTCACTCGCCGCACTGCTAAGAGCCGGGCATAATACGATTTCACCAATAGACGTTGCAACCTTCGTGCCTTTGCGTCTTGTCCCGATTTAGCTGCTTGAAATATACTCTTTTGGAGCTTGAAAACTTTCCGTTGAACCTTAGTCCATGGGATTGCCTTCCATGCGTTGTTCGTAGTCTTGATTGGTTTGGGTTTACCAAATCCTTTCTTTAAACTCGCTATCGCCATTTTGACTCTTATTAGACTCTATTCTTACAATCAAACCGTGACCTGTTAGCATATCCCTACCATTACAGCAGGGCGT
>NZ_JARPLC010000449.1:0-545 GCF_032350395.1 Limnospira sp. PMC 289.06 | reverse complement strand
GGTCTCTCTTCAAGCTGCTTGGACAATGAATTTTGGACAATAGGTAATCATGGTTCACGGTAAGAGCATTTTGCTATATCAGCATCAAGAACATAGTATTGTCCTTGATTTATGGCAATATATATTCTACTTATTGCATCTTGTGCTGACCGTCCGGGTCGGAACCCATAGCTCGTGCCCTCAAATCTCGATTCCCATTCAGGTTCGAGAGCCGACTTAACCAAGGCTTGCCTTGCTCTGTCTTGGATTGTGGGTATGCCTATTCCAGCTTTTTTCATCCCTACCAGGTTTTGGAATCCACACCCTTCGCAGTGGTTTTGGTTTGAGATTTCCCTTAATGTTTTTGACAAGTTCTAACCTTTGTCTTGGAGAGATTGCTCTTACTCCATCGATTCCGGCTGTTTTCTTGCCTTGATTATCTTGGGTTACTCGTCGCACTGCTAGGAGCCGGGCATAATATGATTTCACCAATAGACGTTGCCACCTTCTTACCTTTGCATCCTGTCCCGATTTAGCTGCTTGAAATATACTCTTTTGGAGCTTGA
>NZ_JARPLC010000448.1:0-547 GCF_032350395.1 Limnospira sp. PMC 289.06 | reverse complement strand
TATGGACTAAGGTTCAACGGAAAGTTTTTAAGCTCCAAAAGAGTATATTTCAAGCATATAAATCGGGACAGAATGCAAAGGTTAGAAGGTGGCAACGTCTATTGGTGAAATCATACTATGCCCGACTCTTAGCAGTGCGACGAGTGACTCAAGACAATCAAGGAAAAAGGACGGCTGGAGTAGACGGGGTTATCACAATCTCCCCTAAACAAAGACTGGAATTGACCGAGAAAATCAAAGGAAATCTCAAAGCAAAGGCACTTAGGAGAGTATGGATACCAAAACCTGGTAGGGATGAAAAAAGCGGGAATGGGAATACCCACAATCCAAGATAGAGCTAGGCAAGCCTTGGTTAAATCGGCACTTGAGCCCGAATGGGAATCAAGATTTGAAGGCACTAGCTACGGGTTCAGGCTAGGAAGGTCAGCCCACGACGCAATAACCAGAATTTACCAAAGTATTAACAAAGGTGAATACTATGTATTGGATGCAGGTGCGAGACGTTCGGGTATGAAATAGGGCTTAAATGCCCGAAATAACTACCCGG
>NZ_JARPLC010000447.1:0-552 GCF_032350395.1 Limnospira sp. PMC 289.06 | reverse complement strand
TTGCCTTGCTCTATCTTGGATTGTAGGAATGCCTATTCCAGCTTTTTTCATCCCTTCCAGGTTTTGGTATCCATACTCTCCTAAGTGCTTTTGCTTTGAGGTTTCCCTTAATGTTCTCAACAAGTTCAAACCTTTGCCTTGAAGAGATTGCTCTCATTCGATCGACTCCAGCCATTTTCTTGCCTTGATTATCTTGGGTCACTCGCCGCACTGCTAAGAGTCGGGCATAATATGACTTCACCAATAGACGTTGCCACCTTCGTGCCTTCGCGTCCTGTCCCGATTTAGCTGCTTGAAATATACTCTTTTGGAGCTTAAAAACTTTCCGTTGAACCTTAGTCCATGGGATTGCCTTCCATGCGTTGTTCGTAGTCTTGATTAGTTTTGGTTTCCCAAACCCTTTCTTTGAACTCGCTATCGCCATCTGTACACCTACTAGGCTCTATTTCTTTACAATCAAACCGTGACCCGTTAGCATATCCCTACCATTACAGTCGGGCGTTGGCTTCTGGTCACATCTCACCCCCTAATAGGCTTACGCTTACACTTTCA
>NZ_JARPLC010000446.1:0-554 GCF_032350395.1 Limnospira sp. PMC 289.06 | reverse complement strand
GTTGCCTTTGCGTCCTGTCCCGATTTAGCTGCTTGAAATATCCTCTTTTGGAGCTTAAAGACGTATCGCTGAACCTTAGCCCAGTTGATACTTCTCCATCCATTCGTAGTCTTAGTAGGTCTCCGTTTATCGAAGCCTTTACCTTCTCTCGATTTCGTCATTTTGACTCCTACTCGACTCTATCCTTGCAATCAAACCGTGACCCGTTAGCATATCCCGTCCATTACAGCCGGGCGTTGGCTTCTGGTCACATCTCACCCCCTAATAGGCATACGCTTACACTTTTTCACTACTGACTCTCTCGACCAGATTATCAGAGCCTAAAAGGGTTTATAACGTTCCGTTTATATGGGCATTCCATCTTTAGACTTGTCCTTTCCACCGAGGTACTTTTAAAGGTCTGTGTAGGTAGCTTACAAATACTCCTACTTTTCCCTTTGCTCTTTTGAGCGCAGCGTATCAACCTATTTCGCTGCTTATTATTTACGATGGTTCAAGTCGGAACATTCAGATTTCCTTAGTCATGGATGGTTGGCAGTGGTCGGATTATTGGG
>NZ_JARPLC010000445.1:0-557 GCF_032350395.1 Limnospira sp. PMC 289.06 | reverse complement strand
AACGTTCCGTTTATACGGGCATTCCATCTTTAGACTTGTCCTTTCCACCGGGGTACCCTTTAAAGGTCTGTGTAGGTAGTATAGAGAGCCTCCTACTTTTCCCCTTACTCTTTTGAGCGCAGCGTTTCAACCTATTTCGCTACTCACAGATTACGATGGTTCAAGCCAGACATTCGGTTTCCCTAGTCATGGATGGTTGGCAGTGGTCGGATTTTTGGGAATAGGTTTTCCCTCACGCCTTCCGTTCCCCGCTTCAATCTGACGGGTTATGAATCCTGAAACTGGGGGTGGCTATCGCCGTTACTCTCTACTCCCTGATTCCTCAGTTTGTTTATGACCTTGAGTTCCCTGCCTTGCTTAGATTTCTCCAAGCGTCGGGACATATAAACAGTTATGAGGATGGTCAGGAGTGCGCTCCTTATATTCAATCAAGGGGTTGAAGTCCTCACCAAGCAGTTATTTCGGGCATTGCATCCCTATTTGATGCCTGAACGTCTCGCACCTTTAAAGGTCTGTGTAGGTAGTGAGTTGAGACTCCTACTTTTCCCCTTACTCTT
>NZ_JARPLC010000444.1:0-568 GCF_032350395.1 Limnospira sp. PMC 289.06 | reverse complement strand
AATGGTCAGGAGTGCGCTCCTTATATTCAACCAAGGGGTTGAAATACCCATCAGGCGGTTATTTCGGGTATTGCAACCCTATTTCATGCCTGAACGTCTCGCACTTTTTCTCAAGGTTATAGCACAAGACAGAACAGTTAGGACGTATAATGGCAAGGATATCTACAGAAGACCCAAAAAGCCAGCCCCCTACAGTTACGACCTTAGACAAAAAGTTATTAATGCAATTGAACTAGACGGTATGCCCAAAACAGAAGCCAGTCAAGTTTTCCATGTCAGCCGGAACACCATCAATCTCTGGCTGCAAAGAAAAGAACACACCGGCGACTTCCTCCCTAAACCTAATCGCCCACCTGGTCATAGCCACCAAATTACCGACTGGCACAAATTCAAGGCTTTTGCCCAAGAGCATGGCCACAAAACCTCCGCTCAGATGGCTGAACTTTGGGATGACGACATCTCTCCTCGCACCATATCCAGAGCCTTGAAGAAAATTGGCTTCACCAGAAAAAAAACTTACGGCTACCAAGAACGTGATGAGCAACAGCGAGAGGAGTTTATTGCTCAG
>NZ_JARPLC010000443.1:0-568 GCF_032350395.1 Limnospira sp. PMC 289.06 | reverse complement strand
AAACTGGGGGTGGCTATCGCCGTTACTCTCTACTCCCTGATTTCTCAGTTTGTTTATGACCTTGAGTTCCCTGCCTTGTTTTGTATATTTCTATACCAAACGTTGGGACATATAAACAGTTATGGGGATGGTCAGGAGTGCGCTCCTTATATTCAACCAAGGGGTTGAAGTCCCCACCAGGCGGTTATTTCGGGTATTGCAACCCTATTTCATGCCTGAACGTCTCGCACAGATAGAAGAACTATACCACAATCTCCGCTCCTTGACCCCCACGCCGCAGGCAGGTGGGGGAGTGCGTCGCTCTTTTTGTTCAACCATTGTATGTTGCTAATAGCATCTGGGATTAGTTTAATTATTGACACCAACCCGGTTGTGGTTGGTGTCCTGATTGACTATGGTGCAGGTTGAATACCTGTTATCCCGATTTAACTTAAAGCCTTATCCTAACGACGATAACCGGAATTTACTTAACCCGATAACTATGCCTAGTTACTCAGATATTACTCACAATCTGGTATTGCACAGTGAGGAATGATGAAGAGAACGGAGGAAGTTGTCCATGCTTCAA
>NZ_JARPLC010000442.1:0-574 GCF_032350395.1 Limnospira sp. PMC 289.06 | reverse complement strand
TCCGGGTAGTTATTTCGGGCATTTAAGCCCTATTTCATACCCGAACGTCTCGCACCCGCATCAAGTACATAGTAGTTTCCTTTATTTATGGCAGTATAGATTCTACCAATTGCATCTTGGGCAGACCGACCAGGTCGAAACCCATAGCTAGTGCCTTCAAATCTTGATTCCCATTCGGGTTCGAGAGCCGACTTAACCAAGGCTTGCCTTGCTCTGTCTTGGATTGTGGGTATTCCCAAAGGGCGTTTTTCATCCCTGCCAGGTTTTGGTATCCACACCCGTCGCAGCGGTTTTGCTTTGAGGTTTCCCTTAATGTTCTCAACAAGTTCAAACCTTTGCCTTGGAGAGATTGCTCTCATTCCATCAACTCCGGCAGTTTTCTTGCCTTGATTATCTTGAGTCACTCGCCGTACTGCTAAGAGTCGGGCATAATATGATTTCACCAATAGACGTTGCCACCTTCTAGCCTTTGCATCCTGTCCCGATTTAGCTGCTTGAAATATACTCTTTTGGAGCTTGAAAACTTTCCGTTGAACCTTAGTCCATGGGATTGCCTTCCATGCGTTGTTCGTAG
>NZ_JARPLC010000441.1:0-576 GCF_032350395.1 Limnospira sp. PMC 289.06 | reverse complement strand
AGTTAGTGTTAGTGATTGGAGAATTTACCTATTTTGGGGGTTCTACTAAGACAGGCTGGCGGTTAGCTATCCCAATGTCAAAAGACAAGACTCTGATTAACCGCTTAGGGATTCATAACGTCTACTTACCTGTTACTAAGTCTAAAAACCCTGGTATGTTTAACGATAATCACCGTAAATGGTTATCACAACATAATTGGGGATTTACTCAAGCTTATGCTTTCCGTCATCTTGGTAACCAACTGGGAGAGATGAATGGGATACCACAGGAAATCAGAGCGCGTTCGTTTGGTCACTCGGTAACGGTTAATGACAGCAAGTACAAAAAACGTCGCAACCTTGCCACAGAGTTAGGTATCCTGACGCGGCATCAAAGGCAACCATTGCCGTTAGACATGGGAAGGCAAGTGTTAACCAATAATGGTATCAATCCAGACCTACCAGAGGTTAAGGCTATTCTCAGATTGCTATATCAGCTTGATGATTAATCTCCAATAAACCCACAATACAACACCCCCTAGGTATTTAGCCTAGGGGGTTTCATTTTGCACTAACTCCTAATAATGCGATCGCTTT
>NZ_JARPLC010000440.1:0-579 GCF_032350395.1 Limnospira sp. PMC 289.06 | reverse complement strand
ATAATTCTGTCAATAGGTTGATTACTCAGTCAACAAGCACAACTTAATCAATCTGTTATACGTTTATAGCTAAAAAAGCTAGGCTATCTGAAGCGTTGGAAAGATTAGAAAAGGTTCGCATTTCTTGTGAGGATGCAATTAAGTGTATTGAAAGATGGGATTCACCTGATACACTATTCTATTGTGACCCGCCTTATCCCGGTAGTACACAAGGCCACTATAGTGGCTACACGATTAAAGATTGGACAAAACTATGTCATACATTAGATTGCATAACAGGCAATTACATTGTATCGAATTATCATCAGATGATTGAACCTCAATCATTTACACAAAAAATAGAAATAAATACAGTCATGTCCGCTAGTCACAAGAAAGACGTAAAAAAGAAACGAACTGAAGTGTTATGGGTTAAAAGTAACTTAGACGGTTTTAATCAACTTCCTGAGTTAATTAACCCAGAGGCCTATAATTGTTTACTTAATACATGGAGTCAACCTAAACCCTAACAGCTAACAGATAACCCCTAACTCAATAACTTAAATGGCCCCCTATGGTTTCTGACTGTAGGGGTTCATT
>NZ_JARPLC010000439.1:0-580 GCF_032350395.1 Limnospira sp. PMC 289.06 | reverse complement strand
AAGGCTAGAAATGACCGAGAAAATCAAAGGAAACCTCAAAGCAAAACCACTGCGAAGGGTGTGGATTCCAAAACCTGGTAGGGATGAAAAAAGCTGGAATAGGAATTCCCACAATCCAAGATAGAGCAAGGCAAGCCTTGGTTAAGTCGGCACTTGAGCCCGAATGGGAGTCAAGATTTGAGGGCACTAGCTATGGGTTCCGTCCCGGACGGTCAGCCCAGGACGCAATTGGTAGAATTTACACTGCCATAAATCAAGGACAATACTATGTACTTGATGCAGATATAGCGAAATGCTCTTACCGTGAACCATGATTATCTACTGTCCAAAATTCATTGTCCAAGCTGCCTAAAAAGAGACCTGAAACAATGGCTCAAAGCAGGCGTGCTAGATAACGGTGTATTTGAGGATACAGAAGCAGGGACACCCCAGGGAGGGGTAATAAGTCCAATACTCGCCAACATCGCACTGTTGGGAGTAGAAAGGCTAGTTAAAGGAATGTATCCAAATAAAGGCACAGCCACTCAGGTGAACCTTATAAGATATGCCGATGATTTTGTGGTCATCTCCAAAGACCTAG
>NZ_JARPLC010000438.1:0-582 GCF_032350395.1 Limnospira sp. PMC 289.06 | reverse complement strand
AGGGTAGCCGTTTCCCGGTAGGTGGTTGCTTAAACTGCAATAAGAGATTGTACCTAGTTCCTGACTTCTGGAGTTTAAGGCTAACCCCCCTAGGACACTCACCCTTAAAATCCTGATAGGCCTTGAGGAACCTAGCATAGCTCTCGTCATAATTACCCTTTCCCCCTACTGTAGGGGTATTAGTAGCGTTACTCATTTGTTACTCACCTAGGTTATTTTATGCCTACTGAGTAACACTTGGATCGCGATAGAATGCGGGTTACAGCTTATATAACAGGTTCAAGTCCGCCTCCTGGCATTTTGGGAAAAACCTGATCCTGACTGCGATCGCAGCTTATTGCTTAACTCGATAGTCGCAGTCAGTTAATAGGCTATTGCTCATAACCTAGCCCTGGCATGGTAGGAAAAAAGCGGGCGGGGGGAATCGAACCCCCATCATTAGCTTGGAAGGCTAAGGTTTTACCACTAAACTACGCCCGCAAATTTTCACTTAACTAATCTAACACAGGAAAATAAAAATTGCAATAGTGCGATCGCATTTTTTCCCAAATTATCTGCCATTAAGCTGTATCCCTTACTGAT
>NZ_JARPLC010000437.1:0-595 GCF_032350395.1 Limnospira sp. PMC 289.06 | reverse complement strand
CGATCGCCTCTCAACTCCAATCCCAGAATGAAGCGATCGCATCTCAATCCCAATCGCTATCAAGGATAGAATCGCAGATAGAAGCGATCGCATCTCAATCCCAATCACGCCTAGAATCGCAGATAGAAGCGATCGCATCTCAACTCCAATCCCAGAATAAAGCGATCGTATCTCAACTACAGCCGATGGTCGAACAAGTGCAAGAAACTCCCATCGTGTCTTCATCTTCTGGTTTTGATTATACCGAACTCAACAGATTATTGAAATCAGGCAACTGGAAAGCTGCCGACAAAGAAACGGCTAAGATGATGTTAGCGGTGGCACAAAAAACCTCTAGGAGATATTTAGACGACGATGATATCAAAAACTTTCCCGGCGAGGATTTGCGAATCATCGATGGTCTTTGGGTTAAACACAGTAACGGACACTTCGGGTTTAGTGTCCAGAAGCAAATTTACATCAATTGTGGGGGAAAGCCCGATGGATCGTATCCAGGTGATACAATCGTATATCGGTTTGCAGACGAGGTAGGATGGCGAGTGGGTGGGTCGTGGTTGAGTTGGAAAGATTATACGTTTTCCCCCGGGTCAGCCAA
>NZ_JARPLC010000436.1:0-599 GCF_032350395.1 Limnospira sp. PMC 289.06 | reverse complement strand
GATCCCAAGAAAAAGAACAGGGTGCAAGCCAATGTCATAAGATACGCCGATGATTTCGTGGTAATTTCAAAAGACCTAGGAATCATTGAACAGTGCAAAACTGCTATTTCTGAATGGCTAAAGCCTGTTGGATTAGAGATTAAACCTGAAAAAACTCGAATCTGCCATACACTCAAATCTATTGAGTATAATGGCAAAACAGAGAAACCCGGATTTGATTTTCTAGGATTCAACATTAGGCAATATCCAGCAGGAAAATATAAATCTGGGAAAACAGGGGGAATGGCAAGCCGATTAATCGGTCACAAGACCCACATTAAACCCAGCCAAAAAGCAGTTGCCCACACAGAAGTGATAAAAGGTGTAATTAAACAATTTAAAACAGCACCTCAATCAGCCCTGATTAACAAACTAAACCCAATTATTAGGGGATGGTCAAACTATTACTCAGCGGTAGTCTCAACAGAGACATTCACCAAACTAGATAAGACAATCTGGCAAATGTTACGGGCATGGACAGTATCAAGATGCGGAAAGGCAAGTCACGAAAAGCTAAGAAATTATTTCAGACATAGAACAATTAAACTTAGCAATGGGAA
>NZ_JARPLC010000435.1:0-607 GCF_032350395.1 Limnospira sp. PMC 289.06 | reverse complement strand
TTCCTTCGGGTCAACTGCCTAGTGCTTTGGCTGAATTGAGCGAAGAGGCGATCGGTTCCCTGGCCCTGGCCTCGGGACTGCCTGGGATGCCTTGTTTTTGTTCCTATGAGGGTGACGACGAGTAGTCACGGTTGATTTTACCACAGACCAAATCGATCCTCAAATCGGCTGTGGAGTCAGTCAGGGCACTGGGTTCGCCTCGATGAATTGACGGGCAACCCTCGATACCTCGGGGCTTTCCGATACCTGGCACGCGGTTGGGGTGGAGGGAGCATCACTCCCTCTGCCCCTCTTCCCCCGACCTAGAGTTTTGTTGGACGGAATTGGGTGCTACCTCAAACGAGAATTTTCGTGCCGCGCTCACGGCTACCGGGCAGCACAAACAGGCTTCTTGACAATAAGAAGGGACTGACCGCCCTAAGCGGTCAAACTGTAAACCTAACAAATGAGTGAAAAACTCCAATGGATAAGAAAAACATCACCCCCAACCCCCAACAGCCCGTTGACCGCGTTCCTTCGGGTCAATTGCCTAGCGCTTTGGCTGAATTGAGTGAAGAGGCGATCGGTTCCCTGGCCCTGGCCTCGGGACTGCCTGGGATGCCTTGTT
>NZ_JARPLC010000434.1:0-612 GCF_032350395.1 Limnospira sp. PMC 289.06 | reverse complement strand
GGGATGGACAACCGAGGTGTTAACAAATACGACCTTAACAAATACTGTCGAGTCCTTGCTCGAGAGTATGACTTGGTTCGAGAACTCAACAGTACGGCTCGTCAAGCTTCGGCCGAACGTGCCTGGTCTTCAATTTCTCGTTTTTTTGAAAACTGCCGCCAGCAAGTTCCCGGCAAGAAAGGATATCCTAGGTTCAAGAAAAACAGTCGTTCTGTCGAGTACAAAAACTCCGGTTGGAAGTTACTCGACCCTAAGCATATTGTCTTTACCGACAAGAAAGGGATCGGACGACTCAAGTTGATTGGAACTTGGGATTTGGCGTTTTACGGTACAGAACAAATCAAACGGGTTCGGCTGATTCGTAGAGCCGACGGCTACTACGCACAGTTTTGCGTCAAAGTAGACGTTCGAGAAGAAATCGAACCATCAGGAAATACCGTGGGTTTAGATGTCGGACTCAAGGAATTCTACACCGATTCAAACGGACAGAGCGAACCGAACCCGAGGTTTTACCGAAACGCCGAGAAAAAGCTGAAACGCGCTCACCGAAGGGTGAGCCAAAAACAGAAAGGCTCTGCCAACCGAAAAAAAGCCGTTAATCGACTCGGGCGA
>NZ_JARPLC010000433.1:0-616 GCF_032350395.1 Limnospira sp. PMC 289.06 | reverse complement strand
GTTGGATCGTCGTGTCTTCATCCTCGTTGGCTAGGGCGATGAAGAAGGTATCGTCCCCGCAGCGCCCGGTCTTGTGATGTAAGCCCTTAACAGCATCCTCGGCTAGCATTCCGATAATCTGAATGACCTGATCGCCGACGGTGCGCGTGTAAACCTTGTTGATCTTGGTCAGGTCATCAATGTCGATGATCGAAAGCGTTCCGCAGGGGGGCGATGAATGCGCTTCAATGAACTTCGCGGCGTCATTCTCGACAAAGCCTCTGCCGACAAATTTGTCTTCGGAAGGCGCGATGTGCATCCCTGTTAGGGCCGTATCACCGGCATTCGGCGCTTGAGCGGGGACATCGTCCAAGATCAATCCGAATTCCGCTTTCAGTTCCCTGTTGAGCTGGCCCGCCCTCTTCATCGCAATGCGTTGCTCGGCAAGAGTCTCGATACGCGCCTTCACCCGATGGCGGATTTCCTTGGGATTGGCTGCAATCAGGTCGCGGAAGCGGAATTCCTTCTTCGGCGGCCAGATAGCAGGGGCATCAACGATGACATCGTTGCCAAGAAACTGAAGCAGCGTGTCCCGTAGCTCGTCAAACTCGTCGGTTATGCAACACAGGAAATAAAG
>NZ_JARPLC010000432.1:0-617 GCF_032350395.1 Limnospira sp. PMC 289.06 | reverse complement strand
AATTTGCTATTAACGGGGGATGAACGGGCTAGAATTGAACGTCAGCGGGCGGAAAGGGCAGAAGTAGAGTTACAGCAGGAACGCCAACGGGCGGAGGCTGAACGCCAACGGGCGGAAAGACTAGCGGAGTTATTACGCGCCCAGGGAATTAACCCGGATGAACTGTAATATAAAGGTGGGTTACTAAGTCAACTTGAATAGGGGAGAGGGGGTATTTGAGAAGTTGAAAACGGTGTTATTTTGGGATATTGACGGGACGCTTTTAAACACTAAAGGGGCGGGGCGGCTGTCGATGGAGGTAGCGATCGCAGAACTGACAGGCGATCGCACGGATTTGTCAGCTTTGAATATGGCGGGATTGACAGATTGGGATATTTGCAGCAGGATTTTAGAAAAGTGCAATCTTGAACCGACGGCGGAAAATATCGAACAACTTCAGAAACTCTACATTAAACATCTCCCCGAAATGTTGCTGCGATGTCGGGGATATGTGTTGGCGGGAGTGCGGGAAATTTTGGAGAATTTGCAACAGCGCACCGATGTTTTATCTTTGGTTTTAACCGGAAGCGTTTATACGAGTTAACTGACTTGGCTGGCGATCGCTTTAGTTTTTCTGT
>NZ_JARPLC010000431.1:0-617 GCF_032350395.1 Limnospira sp. PMC 289.06 | reverse complement strand
CCCTTCTGCAACACATCCCGATAAAACCGGGTATCCTCAAGCCTAACCTGGGTAATATCCAACATTTCCCGTATCTCCTCCAAGCTCAACTGTGGAAACTTACTCACCAGTATACTTTCTACCAAATCCAACCGTCGCCGAAATACCTCCTCACTCGCCTCAACATTCAACAAATCACGAGCGCTTTGTGGGGTTTCCGACTCCGGCAATACCAACAACCGCAACAACGCCAAATTCGGACTCAAATCCGACCGACCAATCAAGTCTTCGAGATAAAGCCTTTCCACCAAATTATCTAATAGCAGGCGATAGGGAGTCTCCACCCCAAACCCCTGGCTGCGACTGGAGAAAATCAATAGCCCCCGCCAAGGTCGGCTCACCTCATATTGTCCCAGATACATAAACACTTCCCGAAAAAAGCGGCCATAGAATCCCCTATCAGGCTGCATTTGCGCTTCCACGAACACCAAGGGCAAATCTGGGTTATCATCCCCCACAGGGGTAAATAAGCCATCAATACGCTGTTCCTGTTCTTTGACCACCGGAGCGCTATAATCAAATTGGCAGTCCATGGGAATGCCAGGAACTAACTCAGCAATCAGTTCCGGTTGCCATAG
>NZ_JARPLC010000430.1:0-620 GCF_032350395.1 Limnospira sp. PMC 289.06 | reverse complement strand
GTACTGTCCAAAATTCATTGCTC
Source organism: Limnospira sp. PMC 289.06 (assembly GCF_032350395.1). Taxonomy (NCBI): domain Bacteria; kingdom Bacillati; phylum Cyanobacteriota; class Cyanophyceae; order Oscillatoriales; family Sirenicapillariaceae; genus Limnospira; species Limnospira sp. PMC 289.06. Next base: position 597 of record NZ_JARPLC010000430.1, on the reverse strand, counting down.
AAGCAGCCTAAAAAGAGACCTGAAACAATGGCTTAAAGCAGGTGTGCTAGACAACGGTGTATTCGAGAATACAGAAACAGGGACACCTCAAGGAGGGGTAATAAGTCCAATACTCGCCAACATCGCACTGTTGGGTATGATTAGGTTAATTGAAAAACTGTATCCTAGGAAATCAAACTATCGCCCTTTTGCGAGAGTCATAAGATACGCCGATGATTTTGTGGTCATCTCAGAAGACCTAGGAATCATTGAACAGTGCCAAACTGCAATCACCGAATGGCTTAAACCTGTAGGCTTATAAATAAAACCTGAAAAAACTCGAATCTGTCACACGCTCAAACCTATTGAGTATGATGATAAAACAGAGAAACCAGGGTTCGACTTTCTAGGATTCAATATCAGGCAATACCCAGTAGGAAAATACAAGTCTGGAAAAACAGGGTGACCCACAAGCCGATTAATCGGACATAAAACCCTCATAAAACCCAGCCAAAAAGCAGTTAAAGCCCACACAGAAGTGATTAAAGGTGTAATAGAACAACATAAAACAGCACCTCAGTCAGCCCTGATTAGTAAACTAAACCCGATTATTCGGGG
>NZ_JARPLC010000429.1:0-620 GCF_032350395.1 Limnospira sp. PMC 289.06 | reverse complement strand
GTCGCCATGCTCTTGGGCAAAAGCCTTGAATTTGTGCCAGTCGGTAATTTGGTGGTTATGACCAGGTGGGCGATTAGGTTTAGGGAGGAAGTCTCCGGTGTGTTCTTTTCTTTGCAGCCAGAGATTGATAGTGTTCCGGCTGAGATGGAAAAATTGACTGGCTTTGGTTTTGGACATACCGTATAGTTCAATTGCATTGATAACTTTTTGTCTAAGGTCGTAACTGTAGGGGGCTGGCCTTTTGGGTCTTATGTAGATATCCTTGCTATTATACGTCCTAACTTTTCTGTCTTTTGCTATAATTCTCCCGGATGATACTCAACACCTGATATCTCAGGGTTTTCCATCAATTGTAGGTCGAACCGTACTAGCTCTTGAGTAATGCTGCCAACTGGGGCGAGTCTACGGAATCGGTTAACCCAGGTTATAAGGGTATCTACCCGATGCTGCAAGCTCGGAGCTAACCAACCCTTGGGACGAGTCCGATTCAAGAACCGAGCCCGCCGATATCGGGTCTGGCGCTTTCGTCTAAAACGTCGGAGTTGACGACGTGCTTGCTAGTAACAAAAAACTTCCTCAAACCTACACACAAACCAAAAACCTGTTACAATAGCAACCAC
>NZ_JARPLC010000428.1:0-629 GCF_032350395.1 Limnospira sp. PMC 289.06 | reverse complement strand
GTTATAAAGGCTCTCAAAGCTAGGGTCACAATCCAAAACCTTAGCCCCTTCTGTTAACCTTTCCTCGAAGGTTTTGTATTTTGCCTTTCCATTAAATCCTGCTTTATTTTTAGTTTTGGATTCAATGAAAGCGTCAATATCTCCGATTGAGTAAGTAGCGACAGATTGATTGAATGGATTAATACATTCAATATAGAATATGTTGGTACATTCTATTTCCAGGTCAGCAATGCTATCGGTCTCTAGTATTTTGTTAGCTGGCCTTACCGATGATTGTCCTAGGTTGATAGTGGCAGTGAACATCATAGACCCGTCAGTTAATCCTGTATCGCTTTGGATTAGCTTCAGTAACGCCAACTCTGGCATCGTAGGGTTATATTCCCGTTTTTTGCCGTTATATTCAGTCTCGTATTTTTCAATACAAAACCGTACAGCCATTAGTTCTTTATCACCTTGGGAATAACTCCAATCCCTATCATTGAAATTCTGAAAATCCCCAGAAATACCTTTCCCGAATATCCATAGGTGAGGTGGCTTTATCCGTATTTGTGCATAATCAACAATTAGAAAGGTTCCCGTTTCACCGGGCTTAACTGCACTGCAATAACTAAATTTATCGTCCTGTTTTT
>NZ_JARPLC010000427.1:0-635 GCF_032350395.1 Limnospira sp. PMC 289.06 | reverse complement strand
TGCGGAGTTAGGAATTATGATAGCAGTTGACAGCCTGACCCATAAAACTGATGTTTTTTATCCCAGTAGGGACGGAGAACCCTTGGCAGAAACTTATGATCATGTTTACGTTCTAATGGCGACTATGCTAGTTCTGAAAGAATACCTAAAAGACCGAAAAGCGACGGTTTTGGCTGACCAATTTATGTATTATGCGGCGGGTTTCCCTAAGTTGCGGGTAGCCCCTGATGTGATGGTGATTTTTGATGTGGAACCAGGGGGAAGGGATAACTATAAAATTTGGGAAGAGGGACAAGTTCCGGCTGTGATTTTTGAGATGACTTCTCCGAGTACAAAAGAACAAGACCAAACGGTTAAGAAGAATCTCTATGAAAGTTTGGAGGTGAAAGAATACTGGTTATTTGACCCGAAAGGGCAGTGGATAACTGAACAATTGCGGGGTTATCGTTTAGTGGGAGATAGTTACCAATTAATTACGGATAACCGCAGTGAAACTCTGGGTTTACGTTTACAAGTCTCCGGTAAAATTATCGATTTTTACCGAGAAGATAACGGCCAAAAATTGCTAATTCCTGATGAGTTATACGCGGCTTTGCAAGAGGCTACTTTGGCGAGGATAGAAGCTGAACAACGGG
>NZ_JARPLC010000426.1:0-637 GCF_032350395.1 Limnospira sp. PMC 289.06 | reverse complement strand
CACGAATAAAGCTGTGATGAGGTCGCCACTACTGACTCCCCTAGAATCACTGATAATGTGGCTGTTATCAATCCGATTTCGATGAGTTGCTGTGGTTTAATCATGGGTTAATTCCTTTATTTTTGCAGACAATTTATGGGAAAGTACAAGCTAGAAAATCTGGGTTTTTTTGAGTAAGTCAATCCCCGCGATTTGAGCCATAATGTTGGGTTTCGTTCCTCAAACCAACCCACGAATAAAGCTGTGATGAAGTCGCCAATACTGACTCCCCTAGAATCACTGATAAGGTGACTGCTGTTAATCCGATTTCGATGAGTTGCTGTGGTTTAATCATGGGTTAATTCCTTTATTTTTGCAGACAATTTATGGAAAAGTAAAAGCTAGAAAATCTTGGTTTATTTGAGTAAGTCAATCCCCGCGATTTGAGCCATAATGTTGGGTTTCGTGCCTCAACCCAACCTACGAATAAAGCTGTGATGAGGTCGCCACTACTGACTCCCCTAGAATCACTGATAAGGTGGCTGCTGTTAATCCGATTTTGATTAGTTGCTGTGGTTTAATCATGGGTTAATTCCTTTATTTTTGCAGACAATTTATGGGAAAGTACAAGCTAGAAAATCTGGGTTTATTTGAGTAA
>NZ_JARPLC010000425.1:0-641 GCF_032350395.1 Limnospira sp. PMC 289.06 | reverse complement strand
AACCCACCCCAAGGAGGCGACATGGTTACAGAGATTAAAACCACTCCCAAAACCCCAATTATCTACCCCGAAAGCGACGGTCAACCTATGGCAGAAAATACGGAACAATTCCGCTGGATTGTCACGATTCAAGGAGGAATTGATGCCCTCTTTAAAGATGACCCTAACGTATTCGTAGCCGGAGATTTACTCTGGTATCCCCTAGAAGGCAACAATAAACTGCGAGTGGCTCCAGATGTGATGGTAGCCTTGGGACGACCGAAAGGAAAACGGGGGTCTTATTTACAATGGCAGGAAAATAATATCGCCCCCCAAGTAGTTTTTGAAGTCTTATCTCCCGGAAATACCTTAACGGAAATGGCGAAAAAGCTGGAATTTTATCAGCGTTATGGAGTGGAAGAATACTATATTTATGACCCCGATAAAATTGACTGCTGTGGCTGGATTCGCACAGAGAATCAACTCACGCTTATTGAAACTATAAACGGCTGGATTTCTCCCCGGTTAGGGGTACGATTTGAAATCTCGGAGTCGGGGTTAGAATTGTATCGTCCCGATGGGCGGAAATTCTCGACTTATATCGAATTAGAGAGCGATCGCCAACAAGCCGAAGAACGCGCCCAACAGGAGGCAGAACGCGC
>NZ_JARPLC010000424.1:0-644 GCF_032350395.1 Limnospira sp. PMC 289.06 | reverse complement strand
TGCCAACCATCCATGATTAGGGAAACCGAATGTCCGGCTTGAACCATCGTAAATATGAAGTAGCGAAATAGGTTGATACGCTGCGTTCAAAAGAACAAGGGGAAAAGTAGGGTAATTTTATCATCACCTACACAGACCTTTAAAAGTACCCCGGTGGAGAGGACAAGTCTAAAGATGGAATGCCCATATAAACGGAACGTTATAACCCCTCTCAGGCTCTAACAATCTGGTCGAGATAGTTAGTAGTGACAAATGTAAACGGATGCCTCTGAGGGGGTAAGATGTGACCAGAAGCCAATGCCCAACTGTAACGGTAGGGATATGCAGACAGGTCACGGTTTGATTGTAAAGAATAGAGTCTAGTAGGAGTTACTATGACGAAAGCGAGTTTAAAGAAAGGATTTGAGAAATCAAAACCAATCAAGACGTGCGTTTGTATGGAAACAAATCCCATGGGCGAAAGTCCAGAGAAAAGTTTTCAAGCTCCAAAAGAGGATATTTCAAGCAGCTAAATCGGGACAGGACGCGAAGGCAAGAAGGTTGCAACGTTTACTGGTGAAGTCATATTATGCCCGACTCTTAGCAGTGAGACTGTAGGGGCGGGTTCCACGGTCAGCCATGCTTCCCAACAGTCAGCTTAATAA
>NZ_JARPLC010000423.1:0-646 GCF_032350395.1 Limnospira sp. PMC 289.06 | reverse complement strand
GTTATGGGTTAAAAGTAACTTAGACGGTTTTAATCAACTTCCTGAGTTAATTAACTCAGAGGCCTATAATTGCCTACTTAATACATGGAGTCAACCTAACAGCTAAACCCTAACAGATAACCCCTACCCCAATAACTTAAATGGCCCCCTATGGTTTCTGACTGTAGGGGTTCATTCATATTATCTGTTTTCAGTACCGAAAATACGGTATCGAAAATTATTTATATGCTTACCCCCCTAGTTTACCCACAATAAACACCCTAAGCCAAAACCTTAACCCGTCTATTAGGGGTAATCATCCTGTGCGGAACTCAGTACCCCTATAAATTGGAGACTTGTCTAGCGGTATGTAGGTATCGGTTTCGATGGGGAATCAATTCTCTAGGATTATGTAGGTATCAGCGAGAGATGACGAAACAAGTTACCAGTTGAAAAGTTGTTTAGGGGTATCGGGTTGGTTCCGGTAGATGATAGTTCAGATTATGCGATCGCATTTTGTTGGTAGTGAGTAGGCTCCTCAATATTTCACCAATAATCTGACTCCCACAGGGAACCAGGTAGGCGGTCTGATATCTTTGTACATTGATAGGAGTATCGTTGTACATTGATAACCTAGTGGGTTCCCCTATGGGTTGTTTTTGAGCCA
>NZ_JARPLC010000422.1:0-649 GCF_032350395.1 Limnospira sp. PMC 289.06 | reverse complement strand
AAAGCTGGAATAGGAATACCCACAATTCAAGATAGAGCAAGGCAAGCCTTGGTTAAGTCGGCTCTCGAACCTGAATGGGAATCGAGATTTGAAGGCACAAGCTACGGGTTCCGTCCAGGACGGTCAGCCCATGACGCAGTTAGCAGAATTTACACTGCCATAAATCAAGGACAATATTATGTTCTCGATGCCGATATAGCAAAATGCTCTTACCGTGAACCATGATTACCTACTGTCCAAAATTCATTGTCCAAGCAGCCTAAAAAGAGACCTGAAACAATGGCTCAAAGCGGGAGTGCTAGATAAAGGTGTATTTGAGGATACAGAAGCAGGGACACCTCAAGGAGGGGTAATAAGTCCAATACTCGCCAACATCGCACTGTTGGGAATGGAAAGGCTAGTTAAAGGAATGTATCCAAATAAAGGCACAGCCACCCAGGTGAACCTTATAAGATATGCCGATGATTTTGTGGTCATCTCCAAAGACCTAGGAATCATTGAACAGTGCCAAACTGCTATTTCTGAATGGCTAAAACCTGTAGGCTTAGAAATAAAATCTGAAAAAACTCGAATCTGCCACACGCTCAAATCTACTGAGTATGATGGTAAAACAGAAAAACCAGGGTTCGACTTTCTAGGATTCAATATC
>NZ_JARPLC010000421.1:0-654 GCF_032350395.1 Limnospira sp. PMC 289.06 | reverse complement strand
AAGCGATCGCATCTCAATCCCGATCACAGCTAGAATCTCTGGTCAAAGCGATCGCATCTCAACTCCAATCCCAGAATGAAGCGATCGCCTCTCAACTCCAATCCCAGAATGAAGCGATCGCATCTCAACTCCAATCCCAGAATAAAGCGATCGCATCTTCTCAACTCCAATCCCAATCACAGCTAGAATCTCAGATAGAAGCGATCGCATCTCAACTCCAATCCCAGAATGAAGCGATCGCATCCCAACTCCAGTCGATAACTGAAGCAGTGGCAGATACTCCCATCGTGTCTTCATCTTCTAAAAACCCAAGCAGGATATTTAAGATGATGTAAGCAGCCGACCAAGAAACGGCTAAGATGATGTTAGCGGTGGCGGGAAAAACCCAAGCAGGATATTTAGACCCGAATGATATCGAAAACTTTCCCTGCGATGATTTGCGAATCATCGATGGTCTTTGGGTCAAACACAGTAACGGACTCTTCGGGTTTAGTGTCCAGAAGCAAATTTACATCAATTGTGGAGGTAAGCCTGATGGAAGCTATCCAGGTGATACAACAATATGGTATCGGTTTGCAGACGAGGTAGGATGGCGAGTATGGGTGGGTCGTGGTTGAGTTGGAAAGATTATACGTTTTCCCCCGGGTCAGCCAA
>NZ_JARPLC010000420.1:0-657 GCF_032350395.1 Limnospira sp. PMC 289.06 | reverse complement strand
TTAGTTCAATTGCATTAATAACTTTTTGTCTAAGGTCGTAACTGTAGGGGGCTGGCATTTTGGGTCTTATGTAGATATCCTTGCCATTATACGTCCTAACTATTCTGTCTTGTGCTATAGCTCTGAACATTGAAGTACGAAAGCAGGGGGTAGTAACCCTGTTCATCAGACAAAAAGGGTATCCACATCAGGAGCCGTGTGATGGGAAACTATCAAGCACGGTTTTGAATGGGAGGGGGTGAAGGTGACTTCACTCTCGACCCCTACCTTAGAGGGAAAAGGATGTGGCCAGAAGCAAATGCCTAGTTATAATGATTAGGAGTGCGAGACGTTCAGGCATCAAATAGGGCTGCAATGCCCTAAATAACCGCCCGGTGGGGATTTCAACCCCTTGGTTGAATATAAGAAGCTCGCTTCTGACCATCCCTATAACTGTTTATATGTCCCAACGTTTGGTATAGAAATATACAAAACAAGGCAGGGAACTCAAGGTCATAAACAAACTGAGAAATCAGGGAGTAGAGAGTAACGGCGATAGCCACCCCCAGTTTCAGGATACACAATCCTGGGATTGAAGCGGGGAACGGAAGGCTCCAAGGTATAACCTAATACCAGAATCGAGACCACTGCCAACCATCCATGATTAGGGAAACCGAA
>NZ_JARPLC010000419.1:0-667 GCF_032350395.1 Limnospira sp. PMC 289.06 | reverse complement strand
TAGGATATTATTTGACGCTGACAGTGTACCCGTGTACTGGAAAATGGCAGGGTGGCTTAAATTCTATGCCTACAATGATGTGAAGCAGAATATGATGGTTAAAAAAGAGACTATATGGCTTAATGAATATCAAATAATTGAATCACCGCCGTACAGCAATTTTTACGCTTCATTTTCTCCACTAGAAAGGATTAAATGGTTTACACTTCATTTTTGGAAATTAATATAAATGAACTTGGTAATAGTTGAATTAGGGTTAATTATTGTCGCGATTATTCTCAGTACGTTCATTACGCATACAGGAAACCTAATTATTGAGAATAGGTTAGACGGTATCCAAAATAGCCTAAATTATTTGATTAGATATGTTAATGATTTTATGCCATCAACAGTTTGTAAAAAACAGTTAGAAGATAAAAAGCAATCACCCCCTCTTCCAATTAACAGAGATGATATTGATGATGATGGTTGGAGAAAACCCTAAACCCTAACACCTAACAGCTAACAGCTACCCCAATAACTTAAATGGCCCCCTATGGTTTCTGACTGTAGGGGGTGCGTGTATTTTTGGGCTAACAGACTGTTGCAGCAGACTGTTGCAACGGACTGTTAAAAATTTATATGAATGCTTGCCTCTAATTTACCCACAATAAACACCCTAAGCCAA
>NZ_JARPLC010000418.1:0-676 GCF_032350395.1 Limnospira sp. PMC 289.06 | reverse complement strand
GTAATGGACGGGATATGCTAACAGGTCACGGTTTGATTGTAAGAATAGAGTCTAGTAGGTGTTTAAATGACGCAAGCGAGTTTAAAGAAAGGCTTTGGCAAGTCCAAACCAATCAAGACTACGAATAACGCATGGAAAGCTATTCCTTGGGCTAAGGTTCAGCGGAAAGTTTTCAAGCTCCAAAAGAGGATATTTCAAGCAGCTAAATCGGGGCCGGATGCAAAGGTAAGAAGGTGGCAACGTCTATTGGTGAAGTCATCTTATGCCCGACTCTTAGCAGTACGGCGAGTGACCCAAGACAATCAAGGAAAGAAAACAGCCGGAGTGGATGGAGTGATAGCAATATCCCCTAAGCAAAGGTTAGACTTAGCCGAGAAAATCAAAGGAAATATCAAAGCAAAACCACTGCGTAGGGTGTGGATTCCAAAACCTGGTAGGGATGAGAAACGCCCGCTGGGAATACCCACTATCCAAGATAGAGCGAGGCAAGCCTTGGTTAAATCGGCTCTCGAACCTGAATGGGAATTGAGATTTGAAGGCACTAGCTATGGGTTTCGACCTGGTCGGTCTGCCCAAGATGCAATTGGTAGAATCTATACTGCCATAAATAAAGGAAACTACTATAGCATTAGTCAAGGTGGTTAGGACGCAGCCTTGAGAACGGAATCCATGGCAT
>NZ_JARPLC010000417.1:0-679 GCF_032350395.1 Limnospira sp. PMC 289.06 | reverse complement strand
GTAGTCTAGGGCTGTTTGTTTTTCTCCCAGGGAGTCGTACACAGCGCCAATATTGCTGAGAGTAGTAGCTTCCCCTCCTCTATCCCCCACAGCCCTTCTTAGGGGTAAAGCTTGGTTAAGGTAGTCTAGGGCTGTTTGTTTTTCTCCCAGGGAGTCGTACACAGCGCCAATATTGCTGAGAGTAGTAGCTTCCCCTCCTCTATCCCCCACAGCCCTTCTTAGGGGTAAAGCTTGGTTAAGGTAGTCTAGGGCTGTTTGTTTTTCTCCCAGGGAGTCGTACACACCGCCAATATTGTTGAGAGTAGTAGCTTCCCCTCCTCTATCCCCCACAGCCCTTAATAGGGGTAAAGCTTGGTTGTAGTAGTCTAGGGCTGTTTGTTTTTCTCCCAGGGAGTCGTACACATGGCCAATATTGTTGAGAGTAGCAGCTTCCCCCCCTGTATCCCCCACAGCCCTTCTTAGGGGTAAAGCTTGGTTGTAGTAGTCTAGGGCTGTTTGTTTTTCTCCCAGGGAGTCGTACACATGGCCAATATTGTTGAGAGTAGCAGCTTCCCCCCCTGTATCCCCCACAGCCCTTCTTAGGGGTAAAGCTTGGTTGTAGTAGTCTAGGGCTGTTTGTTTTTCTCCCAGGGAGTCGTACACATGGCCAATATTGTTGAGAGTAGCAGCTTCCCCCCCT
>NZ_JARPLC010000416.1:0-687 GCF_032350395.1 Limnospira sp. PMC 289.06 | reverse complement strand
TCGATACAGGGATGCTGGGGACTTGAACAGGTTTTCGCCAAAATGAGAATTGCTGAACCCCATAGTTATCAGAAACACTATTGATTATGTGGAACTGGCAAGGATAACCTAGAATAATCTCGATAGTGCGAAACGTTCAGGCATGAAATAGGGTTAAAACACCCGAAATAACCGCCTGATGGGGACTTTAACCCCTTGGTTGGATATAAGAAGCGCACTTCTGACCATCCCCATAACTGTTTATATGTACCAAAAATTTGTATCATACGATACCCAATTAAGGCAGGAAACCCAAGGTCAATACACTCTGTAACAATTCGTAACAATTCTTAACATAACGGAAACGTAACGAAACAGAGATGAGGGTCACGGCGATTCCCCCAATTTCAGGATTCACAACCCGTCAGATTGAAGCGGGGAATAAGAACTCGAAGGTGTACCCCAACACCAGAATCGAGATTAAGCGCCAACCATCCATGATTAGGGAAACCGAATGTCTGGCTTGAACCACCGTAATTATTCAGCAGCGAAAGAGGGGTGATACGCTACGTCCAAAAGGGCAAGGGGAAAAGCAGGATAATTATCGAGCTACCTGCACAGACCTTTAAAAGTACCCCGGTGGAAAGGACAAATCTAAAGATGGAATGCCCATATAAACGGAACGTTTTAAGTCCTCCTGGACTCTGA
>NZ_JARPLC010000415.1:0-689 GCF_032350395.1 Limnospira sp. PMC 289.06 | reverse complement strand
CTTCAATCCTGGGGTTGTGATTCCCAAAACTGGGGGTGGCTATCGCCGTTACCCTAATTTCCTAACTTTTACTTATCCATTTCTGGGCTTCCTATGAGGAATTTGTATAAGTTAGTTCATTTTGACCTTGGGTTCCCTGCCTTGTTTGGTATATCTCTATACCGAACGTTGGGACATATAATCAGTTATGAGGATGGTCAGGAGTGCGCTCCTTATATTCAACCAAGGGGTTGAATTCCCCACCAGGCGGTTATTTCAGGTATTTCAACCCTATTTCATGCCTGAAGGTTTGGCACCATCATATTTATCATACTCGAATTGACTACGAGTTCAGAAAAAAATACGCCCAACCATATTAGATGGGGGCGGGATTTCTGATCAAATCAAATAAATGGCTCTGGCGGGATTTGAACCTAATACATAGCCTATAACCCCTATTCTACCGTTACTTAGGTGTTACTCAAAACCATAGCAGGATAACAAGTGAGTAAAAAATGAGTAACGATATCAATACCCCTACAGTAGGGGGAAAGGGTAACTATGACGGGGGCTATGCTAGATTCTTGAAAGCCTATCAGGAGTTTAAGGGTGAGTGTCCTAGGGGGGTTAGCCTTAAAATCCAGAAGTCAGGGCTTAGGTACAATCTCTTATTGCAGTTTAAGCAACCACCTACCGGGAAACGGCTACCC
>NZ_JARPLC010000414.1:0-690 GCF_032350395.1 Limnospira sp. PMC 289.06 | reverse complement strand
ATGCTATAATGGGGGATAAACTGTCTTCTACTGGTTCAGACCTATGGTTTCCATCGACCTTTATAAAAACCTACCCACCAGTGATGAACTTCCCGACTCTGATGATACTCCTGTGGATAACGAAGACCAAAATTTTCTCCCCAATTACCTATTATTTCTTCTAGCAATTATCTGGAAAGACCGCAATGATTGGTATTTCGGTGTAGATATGGGAATTTATCACACCAGCGGGGAAAACCCCAGAGTCCCGGTAATTCCTGATGGTTTTCTGACGGTGGGAGTGAACCGCCGCCGACCGGGTAATAAATCTCGGAAAAGTTATGTGGTCTGGGAAGAGGGGGGAATGGTTCCCCAGTTAGTGTTAGAAGTGGTTTCCTGGACTCCGGGAAATGAGTATGAGTCCAAAATGGCGATTTATGAAAAGTTGGGGGTATTGTATTACGTTATTTATAACCCAGAATATTACCAACGCGATCGCCATCAACCCTTCGAGATTTATCGACAAATAGATGGTAAGTACCAATTACAAAGCGGGGAACCCTACTGGCTACCAGAAATCGGTTTAGGAATCGGTAGAACTCAAGCTACAGTAGGTGGTATTGACCGAGAAATCCTGTCTTGGTTTGACCAATACGGGAGACGTTATTTGAGCGCCGAAGAGTTAGCACAGCAGGCTCAATTGGAAGCACA
>NZ_JARPLC010000413.1:0-692 GCF_032350395.1 Limnospira sp. PMC 289.06 | reverse complement strand
ATAAAACAGCACCTCAGTCAGCCCTGATTAGTAAACTAAACCCGATTATTCGGGGATGGTCAAACTATTATTCAGCGGTAGTCTCAGCAGAGACCTTCACTAAACTAGACAATATAATCTGGCAAATGTTACGGGCATGGACAGTATCAAGATGCGGAGAGGCAAGCCATGATAAGCTTAGAAACTATTTCAGAAATGGAACGGTTAAACTTAGCAATGGGAAAGAAAGACATGAATCTTGGTTATTCAAGACCAATGATGGATTCCAACTATGGAAACATAACTGGACTCCGATTGTCAGACACACCCTAATACGCCCCGACGCAACACCATATGACGGAAATTGGACTTATTGGGCAACCAGGAAAGGACAAGCAATCGACACGCCAATTAGGGTAGCAAAATTACTCAAAAAGCAAAAAGGTAGATGTACCTGGTGTGGGCAATACTTTACCCCATCAGAATTAGTTGAGGTAGACCACATTGTACCTAGAAGTCAAGGCGGAAAGGATGAATACAAAAATCTTCAACTGCTACATCGCCACACCCGCGATGATAAGACGGCGCTCGATAATGCCAACGCTGTGTCCATAACAATGGAATAGTCAGACTAGGAGCCGTATGAGGTGAAAGTCTCATGTACGGTTCTGAATGGGAGGGGATGGAGGTGACTCCATTCTCGACCCCTAATC
>NZ_JARPLC010000412.1:0-703 GCF_032350395.1 Limnospira sp. PMC 289.06 | reverse complement strand
AATGCCATGGATTCCGTTCTCCCAGCTGCGTCCTAACCACCTTGACTAATGCTATATCTGATGGGTTAACTCATCTGTCCATTAGGGACTCGATACCTGCTCATGATTGGGTTAACCCGGCTTTTCCCTGTCTCCGCTAGCCGAAAAAAAAATTTCGCTCAGGTTATTGCTTTTTATTTGATGTCTGTGCTACGATTACTAATCGTATGGCGGGCGTAGCCAAGTGGTTAAGGCAGAGGATTGTGGTTCCTCCACTCGTGGGTTCGAATCCCATCGTTCGCCCTGAAGTCTATCACCTTATCCTAGCTGCAATAGCGGGATTTACTTAACCCGATAGTCGTACCGTTACACTTAATATGCACTCCATTCAGTCTTAGCACACGGGACGATTAGTGCATATCCCTTAGCAACAAAACTTAATTATTGACGGGTTAATCAATAAGCACAACTTAATCAATCTGTCAAATATCCATTCCTCCCCCCCAACCAAACACCGATAGGGTAACTCCCTTGTGATAGCAGTCAATGGCAAGCCTATCGGTTCGTTCCTCACCATTGACTGCTATCACATCGGTCGCACCCCCAAGAGTGTTTGTTCCGGTTGGGGGGAGGATATGTTTCCAAATCAACACGATAGCCGTAGGTAGTCGTAGAGGGGAACCTTCTAAGTAATCAATGTACAAAGATATCAGACCGCCTTTCC
>NZ_JARPLC010000411.1:0-703 GCF_032350395.1 Limnospira sp. PMC 289.06 | reverse complement strand
AGACCGCCTTTCCGTGGACTAGACCTATAGGTAAACCTATGAGCGATCGCCTATCGGGTTATCTATGGGTCTGATTCATAATCCTCGGTGAGGGGAAACTATGGGCTATCATCTGGCTGATATTAAAAGTGCGATCGCCTAATCTAAACTATCTCCTACCGGAACCAACCCGATACCCCTAAACAACTTTTCAACTGGTGACAATTACCGAGCAGAAACCGATACCAACATAATCAGTTCACCCCCAAAATCTTAGCCGTAGGTTGTAGGTAAAGCTATCTGTTGGGGGTAACTTAGTTCTGGGTAATATCTGGACATGATAGGGTAGGCATTCATATTTTAGAAGTTACATAATGTATTTACATTATGTAAATGAGTGCGATACGTTCAGGCATGAAATAGGGTTGAGATACCTGAAATAACCGCCTGGTAGAGACTTCAAGCCCCTGGGTGAATATAAGGAACGCACTCCTGACCATCTCTATAACTGTTTATATGTCCCAACGTTCGGTATAGAGATATACCAAACAAGGCAGGGAACCCAAGGTCAAAATGAACTAACTTATACAAATTCCTCATAGGAAGCCCAGAAATGGATAAGTAAAAGTTAGGAAATCAGGGTAACGGCGATAGCCACCCCCAATTTCAGGAATCACAACCCCAGGATTGAAGCGGGGAACGGAAGGCGTGAAGTAGAACCTAC
>NZ_JARPLC010000410.1:0-706 GCF_032350395.1 Limnospira sp. PMC 289.06 | reverse complement strand
GATTGGTGGCGTGGGTAAATCCCCCACTGCCATCGTTGAGATACACTCGGCTGATGGGTTGAAATCTACTATTGCGGCCGGTGAGCAGGATGTCGATATCGCCGTCGCCATTGAAGTCTGCTGTGGCTACCGAACTAAAGTAAACACCGGTCAGGGAGATATTGGTATTGAGGCTGAAGTCTAAGATGTTAGTCAGTTCATCTACGGTGATGCTGTCACCAATTATTGTCCCTAGGTTATCTCCTGTGTGGTCGGTGCTGTCTTCGTCAATTGCTGTTAGGGTAAACTCCGTTTGACTGAGAATTGGTGCTTGTTTGACCGGGTTGATGGTGATGGTGGCGGTGGCCGTATCGCCACTATAAGCCGTGGTGCCGCCATTGGTGCTAACGTCGGCCGTAGTCCCCACTGACAGTCCATCTGATTGGTCCCAGGCGCGGAAGTTGTAAGTGGCTTCTCCTCTGTAGTCGGGGTTGGGGACAAACCGGACTTGGCTGCTGCCGTCCAGGAGTAGGGCGTTGGTTTCGCTAACTGTTGGGAAGTTTACCCAAGTCGTGTCGCCGTCCGTGCTGTATTGCCAGGTGCCGTTGCTGCTGTCAGCTTCATAGATGGCTTTGGCGGGTGAGGCAAATACAGTGTCATTGGTGTATACTTGGCTGATGGGGTTATTGCTACTATCGCGGCCGGTGAGCAGGATGTCGATATCGCC
>NZ_JARPLC010000409.1:0-727 GCF_032350395.1 Limnospira sp. PMC 289.06 | reverse complement strand
GACAATGAATTTTGGACAGTAGGTAATCATGGTTCACGGTAAGAGCATTTTGTTATGGTCGAAAGGGAAGTCGCCTTCCCCAACTCCAATTCCAAACCGTACTTGAGACTTTCACCTCATACGGCTCCTGATGTGGATACCCCTTTGTCATTGGGAACAGGGCTACAACCCCCTGCTTTATGACCTCAACTTTCGGAGCTATAGCATTAGTCAAGGTAGTTAGGACGTATAATGGCAAGGATATCTACAGAAGACCCAAAAGGCTAGCCCCCTACAGTTACGACCTTAGACAAAAAGTTATTAATGCAATTGAACTAGACGGTATACCCAAAACCGAAGCCAGTCAAGTTTTCCATGTCAGCCGGAACACTATCAATCTCTGGCTGCAAAGAAAAGAACACACCGGCGACTTCCTCCCTAAACCTAATCGCCCACCTGGTCATAGCCACCAAATTACCGACTGGCACAAATTCAAGGCTTTTGCCCAAGAGCATGGCGATCAAACCTCCGCTCAAATGGCTCAACTTTGGGATGACGACATCTCTCCTCGCACCATATCCAGAACCTTGAAGAAAATTGGCTTCACCAGAAAACAACTTACGGCTACCAAGAACGTGATGAGCAACAGCGAGAGGAGTTTATTGCTCAGATTGAACATATGGAGCCGGAAGGGTTGGTTTACCTCGATGAAGCTGGCATGAATAGTCAAGACTCGGATTATCCTTAT
>NZ_JARPLC010000408.1:0-730 GCF_032350395.1 Limnospira sp. PMC 289.06 | reverse complement strand
TGAGGTTTTGGCGGTCCTAATAGCGGTGACGAGGTAGATGATGATAAAGGAAGGCGACCAGGCGATAGTTCAGATGATGATTCAGATGATGATTCAGACAATGGAAATGGCGGAAATGGCAATATCGGTTGTACCATAAAAGCTGATGAAAAGTACAGCGTTGAAGAGTTCGACAGACAAATGGGTAGCGGGGGATGCTGTAATCCTCCACCAAGTGGAAGTAGCATCACTTTTTTTAGTCATATGGATTGGAGGTGGGGAGAAACTCCTCAACCAACAGGAAGTGAGAGGTTTTTTTATACGCAAGGACAGTGGGAGTCTGAGTGGGCATACGGCGACCCTGATTTAATGTTTGAAAGTATAGGTGTATTTTGTGATTGGTGGATGGAATGCACAGAATTTGATTATGTAATTCCTAGATTTTCCGCGAGCACAAAAGATATCCCGCAATGCATCGAAGGAGAAGAACCTGAAAATATACGAACGATAACAATACCAGATATGAACGAAGAATGCTGTGGAATGATTAGAAGGATTTACGAGTTCCTAGACCCTGAATCCTTTCCGGCTGAAATGCCTGAAAAAATCACGGTTAATGCTGATAATCCAGAGAACAGAATTAAACGAATAAACACATTGCCAGAATGGTTAATGTATCGATTTGACATCGATGACGAAAGATGGGGTGAATTTGAAGTTAAAGTAGAGATTGATGATGTCAATCTAATGA
>NZ_JARPLC010000407.1:0-732 GCF_032350395.1 Limnospira sp. PMC 289.06 | reverse complement strand
CCTTCTTGGCGACCTTCTTGGCGACCTTCTTGGCGACCGTCGGCAAATGCTTCTTGATAGAATCGGGTTTGTTTTAAATCGGTGAGTCCTAACATTTGGGCAATCTCCTCGCGACTTATTTGGGGTAGTTTGTAAATAACTATAGTTTCGATGATATCAATGATATCCCGTTGAATGGATTCTGGGGGGAGGGTTTGTTCGGCTTGCTCGATCAGGTTTATGGCTGATGCGATCGCCTCCGATTCGGATTCGAGTACCAATTTGATGATACCAACTCCCAAACGGTTTTCACTTTCCAACTCGTCGAGATAAACCCGAGTCACCCGGTCTGAGTTCAGGAGTTCCCGGAATTGGTGGGATTGTTCCCGCTCAATGCTACGGTTGGGATAGATAACGACGACCTGCCACGGGTGGGGGGGTCGGTATTGTCGCAGGTAGAGGAACAGTTCCGCGAAAATGCGATAATAGAGGTCGTCGTCCGGTTGAAATTGCACTTCCGCTAGGTAGAAAGGGCGATCGCCTTCTGAGGTGGTCGGGAGAAATACTCCGTCGAGGCGGAAGGCTAGTTGTTTCACTTCTACAGAGGTGAATTGGTAGCGATCGCTTTCTTCGGGTGGGCGGTTCAGCAGTTCAAAGAAGCTGCGGGGGTACTGTTGGAAAATTCGGTAGAATATACTATCAGTTTTCACGGGGGATAATGGCTCGATAATAGGGGTTAAATTGCCTTGATTT
>NZ_JARPLC010000406.1:0-737 GCF_032350395.1 Limnospira sp. PMC 289.06 | reverse complement strand
TAAACAGGTCAAAGGTTAGCAATACCAATGTCAAAAGACAAGGCTTTGATTAACCGCCTAGGAATTCATAACGTCTGTTTACCTATTACAAACGCCAAGGACCCTAGCGGTTTTAATGATAATCATCGTAAATGGCTTAAACACCATAAGTGGGGATTTACTCAAGCATTAGCTTTCCGACATCTAGCTAATCAACTGGGAGAAATGAACGGGATACCACAAGAAATCAGGGCACGCTGCTTTGGACATTCGGTAGCGATTAATGACAGCAAATACAAAAAACGTCGCAACCTTGCCACAGAGTTAGGTATCTTAACACGCCACCACCGACAACCATTGCCACTAGATATGGCAAAGCAAACACTACTCAATCATGGTATTGACCCAGAATCACCAGAAATGAAAGCAGGACTTAGATTAATCTATCAGTTAGACGATTAACCCCCAATAAACCCACAACACAATACCCTCTAGGCTAAATACCTAGGGGGTTTCTTTTACACTATAGCACCAGACAGGAAAGTTAGGACGTATAATGGAGAGGACGAGATGACTAAGAAGACCAAAAATGCCAGCCCCCTATAGTTACGACCTCAGACAAAAAGTTATTGATGCAATTGAACTAGACGGTATGCCCAAAACAGAAGCCAGTCAAGTTTTCCATGTCAGCCGGAACACTATCAATCTCTGGCTGCAAAGAAAAGCACAGACCGGAGACTTCCTCCCTAAACCTAATC
>NZ_JARPLC010000405.1:0-739 GCF_032350395.1 Limnospira sp. PMC 289.06 | reverse complement strand
TGTTTGTGTTGCTCAAAAAGTTGACTAAATATTCAATATAGTTTTGATAACGATTATCGTTACCAGCATCCCACACACCACCATCAGAAGGCGCACCCTTGTAGCTGTCGTGCCAGGGGTCAGCGCACCACTCCCAAACATTCCCGTGGATATCATACAAGCCAAAGGCGTTGGCTTGTTGAAACTGACCGACGGGGGTAGTTTTTTGGCGGTAGGCTCCCTTGGGTCCTGAGCCATAGGTGTAGCTGCCATTATAGTTGGCGAGGTCGGTGGTCAGGGTATCACCGACGTGAAAGGGGCTAGTAGTTCCGGCGCGGGCTGCATATTCCCACTCGGCTTCACTCGGTAATCGGTAGGGTTTGCCGATTCTTTTCGAGAGGCGGGCACACCACTCAACTACATCATACCATGAAACTCTTTCAACGGGAAGATTTAATCCTTTAAAATGTGAGGGGTCTGGGCTCAGGTCCCGTTGGAGTTTGGGGAAACTAGCCACTTGTCGCCATTGTGCTTGGGTAACCGGATATTTCCCCATCAGGAAGGGTTTAATCGTGACTTGGTGTTGGGGTCTTTCATGATTATAACTTTTTGCTTCACCACTCGGCGCACCCATAATAAAGGTTCCCCCCGGAATCATTACCATCTCCAGAGTCACACCATTTCCCAGGTCTTCGATAATACATTCAGCCTGACCGCGACGGCGGTTAATTTGTTGTCCATTGGAATTGACCGTAACGAT
>NZ_JARPLC010000404.1:0-742 GCF_032350395.1 Limnospira sp. PMC 289.06 | reverse complement strand
TCTCGGTAAATGCAGTGGCGATCGCCCCCGACGGGAAACGAGCGGTGTCTGCATCGCGTGATAACACCCTGAAACTGTGGGATTTGGAGCAGGGGAGGGAACTCGCTACCCTCTCTGGGCATAGTCGCTCGGTAAATGCAGTGGCGATCGCCCCCGACGGGAAACGAGCGGTGTCTGCATCGCGTGATAACACCCTGAAACTGTGGGATTTGGAGCAGGGGAGGGAACTCGCTACCCTCTCTGGGCATAGTCGCTCGGTAAATGCAGTGGCGATCGCCCCCGACGGGAAACGAGCGGTGTCTGCATCGCGTGATAACACCCTGAAACTGTGGGATTTGGAGCAGGGGAGGGAACTCGCTACCCTCTCTGGGCATAGTGACTCGGTATGGGCAGTGGCGATCGCCCCCGACGGGAAACGAGCGGTGTCTGCATCGGGTGATAACACCCTGAAACTGTGGGATTTGGAGCAGGGGAGGGAACTCGCTACCCTCTCTGGGCATAGTGACTCGGTATGGGCAGTGGCGATCGCCCCCGACGGGAAACGAGCGGTGTCTGCATCGGGTGATAACACCCTGAAACTGTGGGATTTGGAGCAGGGGAGGGAACTCGCTACCCTCTCTGGGCATAGTAACAGGGTAAATGCAGTGGCGATCGCCCCCGACGGGAAACGAGCGGTGTCTGCATCGAGTGATAACACCCTGAAACTGTGGGATTTGGAGCAGGGGAGGGAACTCGCTACCCT
>NZ_JARPLC010000403.1:0-747 GCF_032350395.1 Limnospira sp. PMC 289.06 | reverse complement strand
GACCTTCCTGGAGACCTTCCGTAAAGGCTTCTTGATAGAAACGAGTTTGTTTTAAATCAGTTAATCCTAACATTCTAGCAATCTCCTCGCGACTAGCTTGGGGTAGTTTATAGACTACAATAGTTTCGATTAAATCAATGATATCGCGTCTCAGGGGGGCTGGTGGGAGTATTTGTTGAGCTTGTTCAATCAGTTGTTGGGCTGATGCTATAGCTACAGACTCCGATGCGACTACTAACTTAATGATACCTACCCCTAAGCCGTTTTCGCCTTCCAACTCGTCTAGGTAAATGCGGGTCACTGCTTCGGAGTTGAGAATTTGGCTAAAGTGTTGAGACTTTTCGCGCTCTGTGTTACGGTTAGGGTAAATAACTACAACTCTCCAGGGGTAAGGGGGTTGATACTGTCGCAAATATAGGAAAAGTTCCGCAAAAATCCGATAGTACAGGTCATCGTCCGGTTGAAATTGTACTTCCGTCAGATAAAAGGGTTGGTTAGGGTTGTCGGTACTGGGGAAGAATAACCCATCTAAGCGAAAGGCGAGTTGTTTGACTTCTAGGTTGGTGAATTGATATTGATCAGCTTCTGTGGGAGGAAGGTTCAGCAGTTCAAAGAAGCTGCGCGGGTATTGTTGGAAGATGCGGTAAAATATGCTATCGGTTTTCACTGGCTTATGATGAGATTGGTGATCGGAAATTCATTGAACCCTGGAAAATGGGTTGATATGACTCTAATAATGCTATAGTA
>NZ_JARPLC010000402.1:0-749 GCF_032350395.1 Limnospira sp. PMC 289.06 | reverse complement strand
CAATGGTTAGGATATGCCCACTAATCACGGTGTGGATATAGAGACCGCGATAAGTAGGAGTTTAATGGCAGCGAGTTTAAAGACTAACGCAAGCATATAGCTCTGAAAGTTGAAGTACGAAAGCAAGGGGTAGTAACCTTGTTCCTACTGACAAATAGGGTATCCACATCAGGAGCCGTGTGATGGGAAACTATCAAGCACGGTTTGGAAGTGGAGTTGGGGAAGGTGACTTCCCTTTCGACCATAACCAGGTGGCAATACCGCTCACATCGTGAAAATTCTGCTGAAATAGCGCAGCACTTTTGAGGAGAAAATAAACAAGCAAGAGCTACCGAAAACTCTTTAAACAGGGCAGTAACCGAAAACTCGGCGAATGAATTAGTCAGCGTAGTGCTGTAGAAATATTTTTGCCGTAAGGTAGATAGGGTAGGGCATACCCGAATCTTGGTTGCAATACCAAAACGCTTGGAGAGTGAACCACTAATAGGGTATCTAGATAACAAGGTGCGAGACGTTTAGGAATCAAATAAGGCTGCAATGCCTGAAATAACTTCCTAATGGGACTTTCACCCCTTGGTGGAATATAAGGGATTCACATTCCTGACCATCCCATAACTGTTTATATGTCCCGACGCTTGGAGAAATCTAAGCAAGGCAGGGAACTCAAGGTCATAAACAAACTGAGAAATCAGGACGTTGAGAGTAACGGCGATAGCCACCCCCAGTTTCAGGATTCACAACCCGTCAGA
>NZ_JARPLC010000401.1:0-752 GCF_032350395.1 Limnospira sp. PMC 289.06 | reverse complement strand
AGTCATCTCGTCCTCTCCATTATACGTCCTAACTTTCCTGTCTGGTGCTATAGATACTGCGATTAGTAGGAGTATTATGACGAGAGCGAGTTTAAAGACTACGTGGTTGTATACAGCTCTGAAAGTTGAAGTTACAAAGCAGGGGGTCGTAACCCTGTTCCCATGACAAAGGGGTGTCCACATCAGGAGCCGTATGAGGTGAAAGTCTCAAGTACGGTTTTGAATGGGAGTTGGGGAGGGTGACTTCCCTTTCGACCCCTACCCCTTGGAGGGAGTAGGATATGACTGAAAGCCAATGCCTAACCGTAATGCTTAGGATATGCCCACTAGTCACGGTATGGACATAGATACTGCGACGATTAAGAGTATTATGACTAGAGCGAGTTTAAAGACTACGTGGTTGTATACAGCTCCAAAAGTCGAAGTACGAAAGCAGGGGGTAGTAACTCTGTTCCTACGAAAAAGGGTGTCCATATCAGAAGCCGTGTGCTGGGAAACTCGCAAGCACGGTTTTGAAGTGGAGTTCGGGAAGGTGACTTCCTGTTCGACCATAACTCAGGGAGTTGTCAATCATTGGGGGGATACAGAGCGTCTACATAGCCTATAACCCCTATTCTACCGTTACTTAGGTGTTACTCAAAACCATAACAGGATAACAAGTGAGTAAAAAATGAGTAACGCTACTGATACCCCTACAGTAGGGGGAAAGGGTAACTATAATGAGAGTTACGCTAGATTCTTGAAAGCCTATC
>NZ_JARPLC010000400.1:0-787 GCF_032350395.1 Limnospira sp. PMC 289.06 | reverse complement strand
TCGAGTTAGACATCCCACCCGATAGCAGTTGAATTTCCAAAATGAGAATTGCTGCTATGGGGTTAATGGTGCTTGACAAACAGTGATGGAATATGAAATAATAACAGATTGTCTGTATAAATCTGGCTCGGATCAGGTTCAGATATTGCTAAATGCTAGTGGTGAGCGATCGCGCCTTGTGGAAATGGCAACCATAAACAAACAGGCGATCGTCTACTGTTGGCTACCTGTACGGCAACTTTACTAACAATTCCATGACTTACGCAATTATTGAAACGGGCGGTAAACAAGTGCGGGTAGAACCGGGTAGGTTCTACGATGTTGAATCGCTACCAGTAGATCAAGATGAAAAACTAACCATCGAGAAAGTGCTGCTGGTTCAGCATGATGGTAACGTCCATATCGGTCAGCCTCTAGTAGCTGGGGCGATCATTGAGGGGACAATTGTGCGGCACTTCCGCGATCGCAAAGTTATTGTATATAAAATGCGACCCAAGAAGAAAACCCGCAAAAAACGGGGCCACCGCCAAGAAGTAACCCGATTGATGATTGATTCAATTACTCTCAACGGGGAAGTTTTGGCCAGTCGCGAACAGTCAGAAAGCCCAACCTCAGAACCCCAGGCCGCGACAGCAGAATAAATTTGGAGTTGGTCCTCAACTAAAGCAAACTAGAATTATAAGAGCTTAATTTAATCACAGATTAGTTGAACCAATTAGGGCGATGCGCTACAATACCAAGTATGGTGCGAGACCTTCGGGTATGAAATAGAGCTGAAATGGGCGAA
>NZ_JARPLC010000399.1:0-787 GCF_032350395.1 Limnospira sp. PMC 289.06 | reverse complement strand
AAACAAGTGAGTAATGCTATTCACAAGGCAGTAGTGAAAAATGTAAGCGCATGGTGCGAGACGTTCGGGTATGAAATAGGGCTGAAATGCCCTAAATCACTACCCGGTGAGGATTACAGCCCCGAATTTGGATATAAGGATCGCACTCCTGACCATCCTCATAACTGTTTATATGTCCCGACGCTTAGGGAACTAAGCAAGGCAGGGAACCCAAAGTCCTAAGCGAACTGAGAAATCACAGAGCAGAGGGTAACGGCGATAGCCACCCCCAGTTTGGGGAATCATAACCCCAGGATTGAAGCGGGGAACGGAAGGCGTGTGGAGGAACCTACCTCCTACTCGACCACTGCCAACCATCTATGATTAAGGAAACTGAATGTCCGACTTGAACCATGGTAATACATTAGCAGCGAAATAGGTTGACACGCTGCGCCCAAAAGGGCAAGGGGAAAAGTAGGGGGCTCATACGACTACCTGCACATATAGCACAAGACAGAAAAGTTAGGACGTATAATGGCAAGGATATCTACAGAAGACCCAAAAGGCCAGCCCCCTACAGTTACGACCTTAGACAAAAAGTTATTAATGCAATTGAACTAGACGGTATACCCAAAACCGAAGCCAGTCAAGTTTTCCATGTCAGCAGGAACACCATCAATCTCTGGCTGCAAAGAAAAGAACACACCGGCGACTTCCTCCCTAAACCTAATCGCCCACCTGGTCATAGCCACCAAATTACCGACTGGCATAAATTCAAGGCTTTTGCCCAAGAGCATGGCGATCAAAC
>NZ_JARPLC010000398.1:0-791 GCF_032350395.1 Limnospira sp. PMC 289.06 | reverse complement strand
TCCCCGAATAATCGGGTTTAGTTTACTAATCAGGGCTGACTGAGGTGCTGTTTTATATTGTTTGATTACACCTTTTATCACTTCTGTGTGGGCAACAACTGCTTTTTGGCTGGGTTTTATGTGGGTTTTATGTCCGATTAATCGACTCTTATATCCCCCTGTTTTTCCAGACTTGTATTTTCCTACTGGGTATTGCCTGATATTGAATCCGAGAAAATCAAACCCAGGTTCTTCTGTTTTGCCATTATACTCAATAGGTTTGAGTGTGTGACAAATTCGAGTCTTTTCGGGTTTAATCTCTAATCCTACAGGGTTTAACCATTCGGTGATAGCAATTTTGCACTGTTCAATGATTCCTAGGTCTTTGGATATGACTACAAAATCATCGGCGTATCGTATTACCGTGGCAAATGGTTTGTTGTTGGTATTATTGGGATACATTTTTTCTATTAACCTAACCATCCCCAACAGTGCGATGTTGGCGAGTATTGGACTTATTACCCCTCCCTGTGGTGTCCCTGCTTCTGTATCCTCAAATACACCGTTATCTAGCACGCCTGCTTTGAGCCATTGTTTCAGGTCTCTTTTTAGGCTGCTTGAGCAATGAATTTTGGACAGTAGGTAATCATGGTTTATTCGGTCAAAACATTTTGCTATATCAGCATCGAGTACATAATATTCACCCTTGTTGATACTTGAGTAAATTCGTGCTATTGCATCTTGGGCTGACCGTCCGGGACGGAACCCGTAGCTTGTGCTTTCAAATCTCGATTCCCATTCAGGTTCGAGAG
>NZ_JARPLC010000397.1:0-795 GCF_032350395.1 Limnospira sp. PMC 289.06 | reverse complement strand
GTGCTAGGACTAGATTGTGAGTAATATCTGAGTAACTAGGCATAGTTATCGGGTTAAGTAAATTCCGGTTATCGTCGTTAGGATAAGGCTTTAAGTTAAATCGGGATAACAGGTATTGAACCTGATACATAGCCTATAACCCCCATTCTACTGTTACTTAGGTGTTACTCAAAACCGTAGTAGGATCCATCAATCTGTAGCCATAAAATAACCCCTAGGGGTTTAATCTAGGGGTATTGGCTTATAGGGTTATAACGGGTAGATTAATCTATTTGATAAATCACCCCAAGAAATAATTTGGCTTCAGGGCTATCAATATCAACTCCCAAAGCTGTTAACTTCTCTATAGCCACGCTCAATGGTATAGGTAACTTAGAACATCCCTTTAAAACTTCTAGGGTAGCGTCAATCCCTTCTGTTTTATATTTATTCTCATTGATTGTTGCGCTATGACCCATCATTATAGCGGGTAACTCTATAGGCAATCCATACTTTTCACCTAACAGGTTGTACAGTCTACGAAAAGCATATTTCTGGGTTACCGGGCATTTCATAGATTGAATTCTGTTACTAAACGTTGCGTCAAAGCCTCCAGCTATGGTTTTGGGTTGACTGCCTTTTTTCGGGCTATATTCTGGTAACAACGGCCGTTTCAATTCTAGGAAATCAAACATTTCGGGACTGGGAATTGGGGCTACAACCCTTCCCCCTGTTTTGATACTCACTTTCCGACCTTCTGCGTCAGTAAAGTAAACATAGTCACCTAGCACCAAGTAATTATCCTGATTATCGGGG
>NZ_JARPLC010000396.1:0-802 GCF_032350395.1 Limnospira sp. PMC 289.06 | reverse complement strand
AATACGCCCCGACGCAACACCATACGACGGAAATTGGACTTACTGGGCAACCAGGAGAGGACAAGCAATCGATACGCCAATTAGGGTAGCAAAACTACTCAAGAAACAAAAAGGTAGATGTACCTGGTGTGGGCAATTCTTTACCCCATCAGATTTAATTGAAGTAGACCACATTGTACCTAGAAGCCAAGGCGGAAAGGATGAATACAAGAATCTTCAATTATTACATCGCCATTGTCACGATGATAAAACAGCTCTTGATGAAGAGATGATGCTGTACTCTTAACAAGGAGACGGTCAAACTAGGAGCCGTATGAGGTGAAAGTCTCAAGTACGGTTTTGAATGGGAGGGGTAGACCGTGAGGTCTATCTCGACCCCTAATCTCCCTTTACCTTTGAGGGTTGTTGTAATCGGACAGTGTTTGAGTTGTGGTTGGAGTTTATCTTAATTCCAACATTGAAGCCAGGTCAGACTCTAGTATTGGACAATGCAACGTTTCATAAAGGGGGGCGGATTGCTGAACTGGTGGAGGCAGCTCGTTATGGTCGAAAGGGAAGTCGCCTTCCCCAACTCCAATTCAAAACCGTGCTTGATACTTTCACATCACACGGCTCCTGATGTGGATACCCCTTTTGACATCGGGAACAGGGTAACAACTTCCTGCTTTGTGACTTCAACTTTTAGAGCTAAATACAACATCGTAGTCTTTAAACTCGCTATCGTCGTAAACACTCCTAATTGTCGCAGTCTCTATATCCACACCGTGACTAGTGGGCATATCCTAACCATTACAGTTAGGCA
>NZ_JARPLC010000395.1:0-805 GCF_032350395.1 Limnospira sp. PMC 289.06 | reverse complement strand
TCGAGTTAGACATCCCACCCGATAGCAGTTGAATTTCCAAAATGAGAATTGCTGGTTTTATCGTCGCGGGTGTGGCGGTGTAGTAGCTGAAGATTCTTGTATTCATCCTTTCCGCCTTGGCTTCGAGGTACAGTGTGGTCTACTTCCACTAAATCTGATGAGGTAAAGTATGGCCCGCACCAGGTACGCCTACCCTTTTGCTTCTTGAGTAGTTTGGCTACCCTTGTTGGCGTTTCTATTGCTTGTCCTTTTCTGGTTGCCCAGTAAGTCCAATTTCCGTCATAAAGTGTTGCGTCAGGGCGTATTAGGGTGTGTCTGACAATCGGAGTCCAATTATGTTTCCACAGTTGAAATCCATCTTTGGTTTGGAACATCCAATTTTCGTGTCTTTCTTTCCCATTGCTAAGTTTAACTGTTCCATTTCTGAAGTAATTCCTTAGCTTTTCATGGCTTGCCTTTCCGCATCTTGACACTGTCCATGCCCGTATCATTTGCCAAACTATGTTGTCTAGTTTGTTGAATGTCTCGGTTGAGACTACCGCTGAATAATAGTTTCACCATCCTCGGATAATCGGGTTTAGTCTGCTAATCAGGGCTGACTGAGGTGCTGTTTTATGTTGTTCTATTACACCTTTAATCACTTCTGTATGGGCTTTAACTGCTTTTTGGCTGGGTTTTATGTGGGTTTTATGTCCGATTAATCGGCTCGTGGGTCCCCCTGTTTTTCCAGACTTGTATTTTCCTACTGGGATTAGGGGTCGAGATAGACCTCACGGTCTACCCCTCCCATTCAGAACCGTACTTG
>NZ_JARPLC010000394.1:0-806 GCF_032350395.1 Limnospira sp. PMC 289.06 | reverse complement strand
CTTTTCATTAGATTAGTCAACTCTGAAACATTAACGCGACTATCAAGATATCCATCTGTTTTAGCTCTCTCAATGGCTTCTTTTAACGCTTTCGGGTCGATATCAGTTACAACCTCGGTTAACTCAGGACATCCCGCGTTAATTGCCTGGTTGTTTTGTTTCATTTTTGCCTCAATACTTTGAGTGATAAAACTGTCTAAAAATTGTTCAGTACCTGATGATATAGTCAAGATTTTTTCATTAACAAAATCCCAGTAATCATTGAAGCGTTTAATTGATTCATTGATAGATAATTGATAAATCAATGAATGGGTGACAATAATTTCACTTGATAACCTAGCGTTAATGATATCTTTTTTGTGTTTCTGTAGTTGTTTTTTGACCTTGCTGTATTGATTGCAGTTATCGATATTTCTCCAGAAAATTTCTAATTGAGATGATAATTTATCAAGCGTAATATCCTCTACATCGTTTAAATCACTTAACTCGTAACTATTCCCCCTATATTCCTCTGATGTCATAGTCTCTCGTTTTTTAAACCATATAGGAAACATCCGTCTTTTGAGTTCGTTTAACTCCCAAAATGTCCACAATGGATGTATTGAATTAATCACCTTTAAAGCGAAAGCATTAAAAATCATGTTAGTTCCCGGTGTCTGACTACTGATGGTTATTCGGCTATTTTTGCGGTTTAACACCTTGAAAAGCGATAACATATTCTCATTTTCAATTAATAAGCTAGGGGTGATATCTTCCCATACCAATATAAAATTTTTCTCAAATTCACATTGAAGGGGGTCATAAAA
>NZ_JARPLC010000393.1:0-815 GCF_032350395.1 Limnospira sp. PMC 289.06 | reverse complement strand
TCCTGGTTGCCCAGTAAGTCCAATTTCCGTCGTATGGTGTTGCGTCGGGGCGTATTAGGGTATGTCTGACAATTGGAGTCCAGTTATGTTTGAATAGATGTAACCCATCTTTGGTTTGGAATAGCCAATTTTCGTGTCTTTCTTTCCCATTGCTAAGTTTAATTGTTCCATGTCTGAAATAATTACTTAGCTTTTCGTGATTTGCCTTTCCGCATCTTGATACTGTCCATGCCTTTAACATTTGCCAGATTGTTTTGTCTAGCTTATTGAAGGTCTCTGTTGAGACTACCGCTGAGTAATAATTTGACCATCCCCGAATAATTGGATTTAGTCTACTAATCAAGGCTGATTGAGGTGCTGTTCTATGTTGTTTAATCACACCTTTAATCACTTCTGTGTGGGCTTTAACTGCTTTGTTGCTGGGTTTTATGTGGGTTTTATGTCCGATTAATCGGCTTGCTCCCCCACCTGTTTTCCCAGATTTATACTTTCCTACGGGATATTGCCTGATATTGAATCCTAGAAAATCAAACCCAGGTTCCTCAATCTTGCCATTATACTCAATAGGATTGAGTGTGTGACATATTCGGGTTTTTTCAGGTCTAATCTCTAGTCCTACAGGTTTTAGCCATATAGAAATAGCAGTCATGCACTGTTCAATGATTCCTAGGTCTTTGGAGATGACCACAAAATCATCGGCATATCTTATAAGGTTCACCTGGGTGGCTGTGCCTTTATTTGGATACATTCCTTTAACTAGCCTTTCCATTCCCAACAGTGCGATGTTGGCGAGTATTGGACTTATTACCCCTCCT
>NZ_JARPLC010000392.1:0-820 GCF_032350395.1 Limnospira sp. PMC 289.06 | reverse complement strand
CGTTAATTTATGAAAGGTTGACGATTAGATTAATCTATCAGATAGATAACTCTAAGAAATAATTTAGCTTCAGAGCTATCAATATCAACCCCTAACGCTGTTAACCGTTCTATAGCCACGTTCAATGGTATAGGTAACTTAGAAACCCCTTTGAGAACTTCTAAGGTAGCGTCAATGCCTTCTGTCTTGTATTTACCCTCATTGACGATTGTGCTATGTCCCATAAGTCTAGCTCGCAACTCGATAGGTAGTCCATACTTTTCACCTAACAGGTTGTACAGTCTACGAAAAGCATATTTCTGGGTTACCGGGCATTTCATAGATTGAATTCTGTTACTAAACGTTGCGTCAAAGCCTCCAGCTATGGTTTTGGGTTGACTGCCTTTTTTCGGGCTATATTCTGGTAACAACGGCCGTTTCAATTCTAGGAAATCAAACATTTCGGGACTGGGAATTGGGGCTACAACCCTTCCCCCTGTTTTAATACTCACTTTCCGACCTTCTGCGTCAGTAAAGTAAGTGGTGCGAAACGTTCAGGCATGAAATAGGGTTGAAATACCCGAAGTAACCGCCTGGTGGGGACTTCAACCCCTTGGTTGAATATAAGGAACGCACTCGTGACCATCCTCATAACTGTTTATATGTCCCAACGTTCGGTATAGAGATATACCAAACAAGGCAGGGAACCCAAGGTCAAAACGAACTAACCCATACAAATTCCTTATAGTAAGCCCAGAAATGGATAAGTAAAGTTAGGAAATTAGGGTAACGGCGATAGCCACCCCCAATTTTGGGAACCACAACCCCAGGATTGAAGCGG
>NZ_JARPLC010000391.1:0-821 GCF_032350395.1 Limnospira sp. PMC 289.06 | reverse complement strand
TCTCGACCCCTAATTAACCCCTCTAATGCTCTGCCTATAAACAAGTGAGTAATGCTATTCACAAGGCAGTAGTGAAAAATGTAAGCGCATGCTTAGAGGGTGAAGGATGTGACCAGAAGCTAAAGCCCAATTGTCATGGTGGGGATATGCCCAATTGTCACGGTGGGGATATAGATACTGCGGTCAGTAAGAGTATAATGGCGAGGACGAGTTTAAAGACTACGTGCTGCATATAGCTCTGAACATCGAAGTAGAAAGCAGGTCTGTTGATTCTGCTCCTTTGACAAATAGGGTATCCACACCAGGAGCCGTGTGATGGGAAACTATCAAGCACAGTTCTGAATGGGAGAGGGTGAAGGTGACTTCACTCTCGACCCCTAACGTGCGAGACGTTCGGGTATGAAATAGGGCTGAAATGCCCGAAATAACTACCCGGTGAGGATTCCAGCCCCGAGTTTGGATATAAGGATCGCACTCCTGGCCATCCTCATAACTGTTTATAGCACAAGACAGAACATTTAGGACGTATAATGGCAAGGATATCTACAGAAGACCCAAAATGCCAGCCCCCTACAGTTACGACCTTAGACAAAAAGTTATTAATGCAATTGAACTAGACGGTATACCCAAAACCGAAGCCAGTCAAGTTTTCCATGTCAGCCGGAACACCATTAATCTCTGGCTGCAAAGAAAAGCACAGACCGGAGACTTCCTCCCTAAACCTAATCGCCCACCTGGTCATAGCCACCAAATTACCGACTGGCATAAATTCAAGGCTTTTGCCCAAGAGCATGGCCACAAAACCTCCGCTCAGATGGCTC
>NZ_JARPLC010000390.1:0-825 GCF_032350395.1 Limnospira sp. PMC 289.06 | reverse complement strand
GTGCCATGGATTCTGTTCTCAAGGCTGCGTCCTAACCGTATTGACTAGTGCTATAGTTGGGAAATTCCCAAAGCGGTTAAAACCAAGTTTGACAATGAATACGCGAAAGCGATCGCGGCGGGTGAAGGAACTGGTATCAGTGAAGTGACTGCCCGACTAGCCCAACAGATTTGTATGTGGCATCAGTCGGAGGCGATGGTAGAGCAGGAGATGTTAGGCTGCACTACCCTGAAGTTTGATTGTTACCACCGGGTGTTTGATAAGTTCGGTTTTGGTTCCCGCGAACGGGGCTGGCTACTCACTCGGATCGTACCCTTTGATGAGATGTTTAAATGCCTTCCCAAGTCTAAAGCCATGGGACGATTCCGGCAGTTGTGCGGGTTGGGCGCTACTCAAGTGCAATCTGGAAAGGCTGACACTCGTAGCAGTTTCACCGGAAGTAAAGAGGCGCGATCGACCTTACATCAGTTTGTTGTTCGGGCAATCGAGAGGGGGACACATCGCGAACAGAAACCGGGCGGAGGTGCGATCGCGACAACCCCCTACGATTGCCTTCCCAAATCACCAGAGGCTCAGTCTGATACATTTACGCGACATTTATCCGGCTATTGCCTGACAATGCGACGATAGCACTATTACCCGTTAAGGTAACAGAGGCGGTATCCCGCAAAGCTTTTAGAAAGATTCCAAAAGCACCGTTCCAGTCCCTGGGTAGAGTGAACCCACACTCAGGACATCGGAACACTTTTGAGCCACCTAGCTGGGAATGCACATGACCACAGTGAGTACAGGTTTTGCTGGTGTATTCTTCCGTCACATCTACAA
>NZ_JARPLC010000389.1:0-831 GCF_032350395.1 Limnospira sp. PMC 289.06 | reverse complement strand
ACGTAGGTCTAATCCTGGACCTGCATCTTGCAGACTCTGTGAGGAGTAATTTCCGGCAGGAGCCAGAAATTACCGGATTTTATGCAATAGTCTGGTTTCACGATCGCTTAATCACCCCCCAGGAATCCCCGACTATATCCTGGCAAACCATTAGGGGTCGAGAATGGAGTCGCCTCCATTCCCTCCCATTCAGAACCGTACATGAGACTTTCACCTCATACGGCTCCTAGTCTGACTGCTCCATTGTTAAGGATACAGCTCTGGCATTGTCAAGTGCCGTTTTATCATCGCGGGTGTGGCGGTGTAGTAGTTGAAGGTTTTTGTATTCATCCTTTCCGCTTTGGCTTCGAGGTACAATGTGGTCTACTTCAACTATATCTGTTGGTGCGAAATACAATCCACACCATTTACACTTGCCTTTTTGCTTTTTGAGTAGTTTTGCTACCCTGTTAGGCGTGTCGATTGCTTGTCCTTTTCTGGTTGCCCAGTAAGTCCAGTTTCCGTCGTAGGGTGTTGCATCGGGGCGTATTGGGGTGTGTCTGACCAATGGAGTCCAGTTATGTTTCCATAGTTGGAATCCATCTTTAGTTTGGAATAACCAAGATTCATGCCTTTCTTTCGCATTACTAAGTCTAACCGTTCCATGTCTGAAATAGTTTGTTAGCTTTTCGTGGTTTGCCTTTCCGCATCTTGATACTGTCCATGCCCGTAACATTAGCCAGGTTATATGGTCTAGCTTAACGAAGGTCTCTGATGAGACGACCCCTGAATAGTAATTTGACCATCCCCGAATAATTGGGTTTAGTTTGCTTATCAGGGCTGATTGAGGTG
>NZ_JARPLC010000388.1:0-832 GCF_032350395.1 Limnospira sp. PMC 289.06 | reverse complement strand
TAACGATAGCGACCCTGATGGTGTTTTAATCCCAGATACCGTCACCGTAGTTGACTCTCCCAACTACGGTCATATCACCGTTAACCCTAATGGAACAATCACCTATAGCCATGACGGTTCATCTACCAGTACGGATAGCTTTACTTATACCGTAGAAGATAATGATGGCGCTATCTCTAACCCAGCCACCGTCTCCCTCACCGTTTCCGAGTTAGACTTAGCCTTCGAGTCCGACGACTTCAACACCAACAGCCTAGACCCCCGCTGGAATTTTATCAGTCCCAGCAATAATAGTTCCTACCTACTCACCGGAACTGGTACACCAGATGCTTATGTAGAACTATCAGTTCCCGGTGCTACTGATATGTGGAATCGCAACCGTAGCGCCTCCAGACTCATGCAGCCCGCTCAAAACCAAGATTTTGAGTTAGAAATCAAATTTGCTGCCGACCCCGCCTTAGATAAGCAAATACAGGGGATTTTGGTAGAACAAGATGATAGTAACTGGGTCAGGTTTGATGTCTTTAAGACTAATTCAGGTTTAGCCTTATTTGCAGCTTCAACCCGTAACGGTGGTTCCCGGTCTATGATTCGTATGGGGGTACAACCCGGACAAGCCCGACACCTGAAAGTTAACCGAGAAGGGGATGTATGGACTCTCAACTATTCCCCTGATGGTGTGAGTTGGACGACAGCCGGGAGTTTTACGGAAGCCTTACAAGTGCAACAGGTGGGGTTATTTGCGGGAAATGCGGGAGGTTCATCATCTCCGCCGTTTACCTCCCAGGTGGATTACTTTTTCAATACAGCCGCCCCCATTATTCCAGAAGAT
>NZ_JARPLC010000387.1:0-832 GCF_032350395.1 Limnospira sp. PMC 289.06 | reverse complement strand
TTCCCATTGCTAAGTTTAATTGTTCCATGTCTGAAATAATTTCTTAGCTTTTCGTGACTTGCCTTTCCGCATCTCGATACTGTCCATGCCCTTAACATTTGCCAGATTATGAAGTCTAGCTTGTTGAAGGTCTCTGTTGAGACTACCGCTGAATAATAGTTTGACCATCCCCGAATAATTGGGTTCAGTTTGTTAATCAGGGCTGACTGAGGTGCTGTTTTATATTGTTTGATTACACCTTTTATCGCTTCTGTGTGGGCAACTGCTTTTTGACTGGGTTTTATATGAGTTTTATGTCCTAATGGTTTCCCATGTGGAGTCATCCCAGTTCTGTATTTTCCTACGGGATATTGCCTAATCTTGAAACCTAAGAAATCAAATCCGGGTTCCTCTGTTTTGCCATTATACTCAATAGATTTGAGTGTATTGCAGATTCGAGTTTTTTCAGGTTTAATCTCTAATCCAATAGGCTTTAGCCATTCAGAGATAGCAGTTTTGCACTGTTCAATGATTCCTAAGTCTTTGGATATGACTACAAAATCATCGGCATATCTTATTGCCATGGTATATGGTTTGTTGTTTTTGGGATACATTTTTCCTATTAACCTTCCCATTCCCAACAGTGCGATGTTGGCGAGTATTGGACTTATTACCCCTCCCTGGGGTGTCCCTGTTTCTGTATCCTCGAATACACCGTTGTCTAGCACTCCCGCTTTGAGCCATTGTTTCAGGTCTCTTTTTAGGCGGCTTGGACAATGAATTTTGGACAGTAGGTATTCATGGTTCACGGTAAGAGCATTTTGCTATATCAGCATCAAGAACATAATATTGT
>NZ_JARPLC010000386.1:0-837 GCF_032350395.1 Limnospira sp. PMC 289.06 | reverse complement strand
GATCCCAATGAGTAAAGACAAGGTTCTAATTAACCGCCTAGGGATTCATAACGTTTGTCTACCTATCACAGAATCCAAAGACCCTAGCAAGTTTAACGATAATCACCGTAAATGGTTATCACGACATAATTGGGGACTAACTCAAGCCTATGCCTTTCGACATCTTGGAAACCAACTAGGGGAGATGAACGGGATACCACAGGAAATCAGGGCGCGTTCGTTTGGTCACTCGGTAACGGTTAATGACAGCAAGTACAAAAAACGTCGCAACCTTGCCACAGAGTTAGGTATCCTGACAAGACATCAAAGGCAACCATTGCCACTAGATATGGCAAAACAAACACTACTCAATCATGGTATTAACCCAGAATCACCAGAGATGAAAGCAGGACTTAGATTAATCTATCAGTTAGACGATTAACCCCCAATAAACCCACAACACAATACCCTCTAGGCTAAATACCTAGGGGGTTTTCCTTTTGCACTAACTCCTAATAATGCGATCGCTTTGGAGTGCACTAGAGTAACGGTAGAATAGGGGTTATAGGCTTTATAGTGGGTTTCGTACCCAACATCTCCAATTAACTTAAACCCTTATCATTATTGCGATAGGAGGAAATTAACTAACCCGTTAGTCGTACTGTTACATTCAAAATGCACTCCATTCAGTCTTAGCACACGGGACAATTAGCGCATATCCCTCAGCAACAAAACTTAATTATTGACGGGTTAATCAATAAGCACAACTTAATCAATCTGTCAAATGCCTACTATCTCCCCCTAACCAAACACCGATAGGGTAACTCCCTTGTGATACCCGTCAATGGCAAGCCTATC
>NZ_JARPLC010000385.1:0-837 GCF_032350395.1 Limnospira sp. PMC 289.06 | reverse complement strand
GGGAATGCGAGCAATCGATGAGCGTAACTATTGGGGGGAAAACGGTTACCTTTGCCAGAAATGTTTGCGAAGATGATAAAGACGAGGAAACAGAGGAAGATGAAATTGAGACAAGCGAAGATGAAAATGATCTTAGACCTCCTAAGCTCGATATCCCTCGACCTCCGGCTGGATATTCTCGCCAGTTAGGGGAACTCTATCTAGTTAAAAAAGTATTCTTTTTGTGGGGGTGGTTTCCAACTTTTACGGAAGCAGGATTAAATTTTATAGCGAAGGGTGAGGGTACAATAACAACAAAATCAAGCTTAATAAGTTCCCTTGAATTTTCCAATGAACGTTGGGCGTTCGAGTCTATAACTTTTATGGGAATAGTGCCAGTTTCGGAGACTAGACAGCTTTTTGGGCGTTGGGATAGACTGCGGTTTAGAGATGTTAAAGTTGGAGTACACTTTAATTATATTAAATCGGTAAGTCAACTAGAATATATCAAGAAATCTCCTACATGGTTTCCCCAGCGTGTATGGACATCATACCCGATGCTTTCACCTTATTATTTGAAATCAGCCCAGCAGATTAATGTTGCGGTGGCTCCGATAGTTTTTAACCAAATAGAACCAGAAACTGGTAACTATATAAGCCATCAACTTTATCATAGATATATAGACTGGTGCCTTTACCTGGTACCTCTGCCTTATACAGAGAATTTATCTGAACCAGAGCCACCGCCAAGTTTACCAATATTACCAGATGATATGGACAAAAACTGTTGTGAAGATTTGATTAAGATGACTCGGGAAATACATAAAGCCCTAGGGGTCAGGAAGTTGTTAGACAAGA
>NZ_JARPLC010000384.1:0-838 GCF_032350395.1 Limnospira sp. PMC 289.06 | reverse complement strand
CGGGAATGCGAGCAATCGATGAGCGTAACTATTGGGGGGAAAACGGTTACCTTTGCTAGAAATGTTTGTGAAGATGATAAAGATGAGGGAGCAGACGATAATAAAGGCGGCGGTGATGAAGATAAAGGAGATGAAAGCGATGCAGGTAGGGTTGATTTAGGCATTTCCGGTCCCCCTCCAGGTTATACTGGTTGGCTTTGTATGGCTTACTGGGCACATATTCGGGTTTTTCAAACAGATCCTATAAAAAGCCAGTATGCAGATTTAGTTGAGTCATTCGCCGGGAAAAGTTTTAAAAATTTCGGATCTGACATAGAGTTGAACATTTCAATGTATAGCGCCCCTTATATTTCTGCCCCTTTAGTCAATTTAGGTTATACAAATCCAGGCTCCATTACCGCGTTTAGAAGGAAACTGCAGGAGGAAGAGGGGTTCTTACATTCTTCTACTACAATAAAAGAGAGAATATCAGTAACAAAACTGGGGAAATTCGCTAAAGAGAGTTCTCCACGCTATTTTGCTACATCTACCAACCTAGGTCATGACGGGTATTATACCGTTGATTCTATTGCGGCTCCCTGGGTTGCTAATCCAAATGCGGAAGGGTAACCGAAACTTTATGAACATTACTGGATTATTAGACACATTCATCAAATAGGATCGTACTCCAGATATCACCCAGTTTATCCCTGTAAATGGGTGGAGAATTATCAACCAGAGCCACCGCCAAGTCTACCAATATTAAGGAGTGATATGCTTCAATCATGCTGTGAAGATTTGACCAAGATGACTCGGGAAATACATAAAGCCCTAGGGGTCAGGAAGTTGTTAGACAAGA
>NZ_JARPLC010000383.1:0-842 GCF_032350395.1 Limnospira sp. PMC 289.06 | reverse complement strand
BCCCCCAGTTTCAGGATACACAACCCGTCAGATTGAAGCGGGGAACGGAAGGCTCCAAGGTGTAACCCAACACCAGAATCGAGACCACTGCCAACCATCCATGATTAGGGAAACCGAATGTCTGGCTTGAACCATCGTAAAGAGTAAGTAGCGAAATAGGTTGATACGCTGCGCTCAAAAGAGTAAGGGGAAAAGTAGGGTAATTATGTCATCACCTACACAGACCTTTAAAAGTACCCCGGTGGAAAGGACAAGTCTAAAGATGGAATGCCCATATAAACGGAACGTTTTAACCCCTTCTAGGCTCTGACAATCTGGTCGAGAGAGTCAGTAGTGAAAGTGTAAGCGCAAGCCCATTAGGGGGTGAGATGTGACCAGAAGCCAATGCCCGACTGTAATGGTAGGGATATGCTAACGGGTCACGGTTTGATTGTAAAGAAATAGAGTCAAGTAGGTGTACAAATGGCGATAGCGAGTTTAAAGAAAGGATTTGGCAAGCCCAAACCAATCAAGACTACGAACAACGCATGGAAGGCAATCCCATGGACTAAGGTTCAGCGGAAAGTTTTCAAGCTCCAAAAGAGTATATTTCAAGCGGCTAAATCGGGACAGGATGCAAAGGTTAGAAGGTTGCAACGTCTATTGGTGAAATCATACTATGCTCGACTCTTAGCAGTACGGCGAGTGACCCAGGATAATCAAGGCAAGAAAACAGCCGGCGTTGATGGAGTAAGAGTAATCTCTCCAAGACAAAGGTTTGAGCTTGTTAAGAACATTAAGGGAAACCTCAAAGCAAAACCACTGCGACGGGTGTGGATACCAAAACCTGGCAGGGATGAAAA
>NZ_JARPLC010000382.1:0-844 GCF_032350395.1 Limnospira sp. PMC 289.06 | reverse complement strand
TTCCCAGGGAGTCGTACACATGGCCAATATTGTTGAGAGTAGCAGCTTCCCCCCCTATGTCCTCCACAGCCCTGAATAGGGGTAAAGCTTGGTTAAGGTAGTCTAGGGCTGTTTGTTTTTCTCCCAGGGAGTCGTACACAGCACCAATATTGCTGAGAGTAGTAGCTTCCCCTCCTCTATCCCCCACAGCCCGATACAGGGGTAAAGCTTGGTTGTAGTAGTCTAGGGCTGTTTGTTTTTCTCCTAATAAATCATTAATTCTCCCCATACTCAGCAGGGTGACAGCTTCCCCCCTTCTATCCCCAGCAGCGCGATAGAGTTGGCGGGCGACTTGCCACTTTTCTAGGGCTTGTCGTAATGATTCGGCGGTTCCTTGTTGAAATAGTTGTAATCCTTCTTGCCGCAATCTATCGGCTTCTGAATTACTGCTATTTTGGGCGAGAATTATAGGCGTTGACTCAAGGGATGATGAACTGGTTTTTAGCTGTGATGAGGTCGCCACTACTGACTCCCCTAGCATCACGGATAATGTGGCTGTTATCAATCCGATTTTGATGGATTTATGTGGTTTAATCATGGGTTAATTCCTTTATTTTTGCAGACAATTTATGGAAAAGTAAAAGCTAGAAAATCTCGGTTTTTTTGAGTAAGTCAATCCCCGCGATTTGAGCCATAATGTTGGGTTTCGTTCCTCAACCCAACCTACGAATAAAGCTGTGATGAGGTCGCCACTACTGACTCCCCTAGAATCACTGATAAGGTGGCTGCTGTTAATCCGATTTTGATTAGTTGCTGTGGTTTAATCATGGGTTCATTCCTTTATTTTTGCAGACAATTTATGGAA
>NZ_JARPLC010000381.1:0-846 GCF_032350395.1 Limnospira sp. PMC 289.06 | reverse complement strand
TGTAGGTTGGGTGTAGGGCAGCGAAACCCAACAAAGGCAGTTGTAGGTTGGGTGTAGGGCAGCGAAACCCAACAAAGGCAGTTGTAGGTTGGGTGGAGTGAAACGCAACCCCAAAATAGGGGTTTGTATTTAGGTTGAACGAGAGTAGAACCCAACGGGTCGGTTAAGCTATTCAGACACCAACTGAAATTATGGAATATCGAAGAGCTAAAATAGAAGGTGGCACATACTTTTTTACGGTCGTAACAGACAAGAGGCGAAAGTTTTTGTGCTTTCCGGAAAATATCTTATTGTTAAGACAGGCTTTCCGAGAAGTGATGGCGGAATATCCTTTCGATATAAATGCCTGCGTTATATTACCGAACCATATACACTGCTTATGGACTTTACCAGAAGGCGATCGCGATTTTTCTAATCGGTGGCGTTTGCTGAAAAACTATTTTAGCAGAAAATGCGATCGCCAATATCACGGTCAAATTTCGGCATCCCAACAACAGAAAAAAGAGAAAGCCATTTGGCAACGTCGTTTTTGGGAACATTGCATTGTGGATGAAACCGATTTTATTAA
The DNA here is from genome assembly GCF_032350395.1 of Limnospira sp. PMC 289.06. NCBI lineage: Bacteria > Bacillati > Cyanobacteriota > Cyanophyceae > Oscillatoriales > Sirenicapillariaceae > Limnospira > Limnospira sp. PMC 289.06. The sequence goes on along the minus strand of NZ_JARPLC010000381.1, from coordinate 278 downwards.
TCATGTTGAATACATTCATTATAACCCCGTTAAGCATGGTTTGGTAAAAGCCCCAAAGGATTGGCAATATTCGAGTTTTTTAAAGTATGTTCGTCAGGGTATTTACGATATTAATTGGGGTGCAGAAACCGACATTGTATTTGATGAGAATGTCGGACGGGAATAACCGGGAATGAATTTTATTTAGTACGGGTTCCTTGTTGGGTTCCGCTGGGGCTTCACCCAACCCAACAGTTCCTTGTTGGGTTCCGCTGACGCTTCACCCAACCTACGGGTTC
>NZ_JARPLC010000380.1:0-852 GCF_032350395.1 Limnospira sp. PMC 289.06 | reverse complement strand
CTAAATTGCCATCCGTGATTATTTCGTCAAGTTCAGATGACATTTGGCTTCTGATTAGCCTATAATCGATATAGTCGTCGGACATGGTACACTCTTATCGCTCTTGACTTGTTGACATGGTATGGTAGTTATTCCCCCCTAAATATTTAGGGGGGATTTATTTGTGACTACATTAATCGCAGTAATTCAATTAATGCAATTAATACATTAGAATCAAGTTGTTTAACCTTGTTATAAAGGCTCTCAAAGCTAGGGTCACAATCCAAAACCTTAGCCCCTTCTGTTAGCCTTTCTTCAAAGGTTTTGTATTTCGGTTTACCACCAAAGCCACCATTTTTTGGGTTTTGGATTCAATGAAAGCGTCAATATCAGCGATAGAGTAATTAGCTACCCGTTCATCAAATTCTTCTATATCCTCAATATAGAAGATATTAGAAATGTCAGAGTTGAAATTATCATCTCCGATATTTCCTTCTAATATCCTGTTAGAAGGTATGACTGATGATTGCCCTAAGTTTATTGTTGCTGTAAACATCACAGAACCGTCTGTAAGCATTGCGTCACTTTCTATTATTTTAAGCAATGCAAGTTCTAGCATTGTAGGGGTGTATTATCGTTTTTTCCCGTTATATTCAGTCTCGTATTTTTCAATAAAAAACCTGACAGCTAATAATTCTTCATCACCTTTGGAATAACTCCAATCCCTATCATTGAAGTTAGCAAAATCACCTGATACACCTTTACCGAATATCCATAGGTGAGGTAAATTAATTCGGAATTGTGCTTGACTAATCACTAGGAATGTGCCTGATTCTCCAGATTTAACTGCACTACAAAACGCGAATTTATCGT
>NZ_JARPLC010000379.1:0-852 GCF_032350395.1 Limnospira sp. PMC 289.06 | reverse complement strand
CGTTCCAATCTTAAATCGGGGTTGGCGGCGGCGATCGCCTGGAATTGTTCAAGGGTGACGTGGAGAAGGGTGGAGGGTGGTAGTCGCAGGGTGAGGGTGCTGTGCATCAGATTTCCTCCGGGAATGTGGGCGGATATTGTTAATGGTAACTCGGCATATGCTCAGAAATCCTGGCATTGGCTTGGGATTGGGTTATCATATTCCCAGAGAGGGGAAACGCGCCTATGAGTTTATAGGGAGATGAGCAATGGTTTCTCAGCCAAAAATCGCAACTCAGCACGAAATTATCTATCCTGATTCTGACGGTAAACCGATGGCGGAGAATACGATTCAGTTTCGCTGGATTATGACCATATATCACAATCTGGCGTGGTTATTTGCCCTACAGGCGGATGTGTTTGTAGCGGGGGATTTACTCTGGTATCCGGTGGAAGGGAATAATAAGATACGCCAAGCGCCGGATGTTATGGTGGTGTTTGGGGTAGAGAAGGGAGACCGGGGTTCTTACCAACAGTGGAAAGAAAAGGCGATCGCCCCCCAGGTCGTGTTTGAAATTCTGTCTCCGGGGAACCGACCGGGAGAACTGACTCGGAAGTTGTTATTTTACGAACACTATGGGGTGGAGGAATATTATCTTTATGACCCGGAAAACAATGATTTGAGCGGGTGTATCCGTTCGGGCGATCGTCTGGCTATGATTGAGGAAATGCAGAATTGGGTGAGTCCCCGCCTGCAAGTTCGATTTGAGTTGTCCGAGGAGACGTTAACACTTTATCATCCCCAGGGTCAGCCGTTTTCTTCTCCCCTGGAAATCGAGCAACAATTACAACAGGAGCGATCGCGAGCCGAACA
>NZ_JARPLC010000378.1:0-865 GCF_032350395.1 Limnospira sp. PMC 289.06 | reverse complement strand
TTCTGGTTGCCCAGTAAGTCCAGTTTCCGTCGTATGGTGTTGCATCAGGGCGTATTAGGGTGTGTCTGACAATCGGAGTCCAATTATGTTTCCATAGTTGAAGTCCATCTTTAGTCTTGAACAACCAAGATTCATGTCTTTCTTTCCCATTGCTAAGTTTAACCGTTTCATGTCTGAAATAGTTTCTTAGCTTTTCGTGATTTGCCTTTCCGCATCTTGATTTTGTCCATGCCCTTAACATTAGCCATATTATATTGTCTAGCTTAACGAAGGTCTCTGTTGAGACTACCGCTGAATAATAGTTTGACCATCCTCGAATAATCGGGTTTATTTTGCTTATCAGGGCTGACTGAGGTGCTGTTTTAAGTTGTTTAATTGCACCTTTAATCACTTCTATGTGGGCTTTAAATGCTTTATTGCTGGGTTTTATGCAGGTTTTGTGACCGATTAATCGTCTTGCCATTCCCCCGGTTTTCCCAGACTTATATTTTCCTACCGGATATTGCCTGATATTGAATCCTAGAAAATCAAACCCTGGTTCTTCAGTTTTACCGTTATACTCAATAGGATTGAGCGTATGGCAGATTCGAGTTTTTTCAGGTTTAATCTCTAGTCCTACAGGTTTTAACCATTCAGAAATTGCAGTTTTGCACTGTTCAATGATTTTAAGGTCTTTTGATATAACCACAAAATCATCGGCGTATCTTATAAGGTTTCCCTGTGTGGTTGTTCCTTTATTTGGATACATTCCTTTTACTAGCCTCTCCATACCATCCAGTGCGATGTTAGCTAGGAGTGGACTTATTACCCCTCCTTGGGGTGTCCCTGTTTCTGTATCCTCGAATACGCCGTTATCTAGCACACC
>NZ_JARPLC010000377.1:0-873 GCF_032350395.1 Limnospira sp. PMC 289.06 | reverse complement strand
CAAAAGAGTATATTCCAAGCAGCTAAATCGGGACAAGACGCAAAGGCACGAAGGTGGCAACGTCTATTGGTGAAGTCATATTATGCCCGACTCCTAGCAGTGCGACTGTAGGGGCGGGTTCCACGGTCAGCCATGCTTCCCAACAGTCAGCTTAATAAACCCGCCCCCCAGGCGGGTCAAGGCAAGAAGACAGCCGGTGTTGATGGAGTAAGAGCAATCTCTCCAAGACAAAGGTTCGAGCTTGTTAAGAACATTAAGGGAAATCTCAAAGCAAAACCACTGCGACGGGTGTGGATTCCAAAACCTGGTAGGGATGAAAAAAGCTGGAATAGGAATTCCCACAATCCAAGATAGAGCGAGGCAAGCCTTGGTTAAAACGGCTCTCGAACCTGAATGGGAATCGAGATTTGAAGGCACAAGCTATGGGTTCCGTCCTGGACGGTCAGCCCAGGATGCAATAGGCAGGATTTACGCTGCCATTAATAAAGGACAATATTATGTTCTTGATGCAGATATAGCGAAATGCTCTTACCGTGAACCATGATTACCTACTGTCCAAAATTCATTGTCCAAGCTGCCTAAAAAGAGACCTGAAACAATGGCTCAAAGCAGGTGTGCTAGATAACGGTGTATTTGAGGATACAGAAGCAGGGACACCTCAAGGAGGGGTAATAAGTCCAATACTCGCTAACATCGCACTGTTGGGGATGATTAGGTTAATTGAAAAACTGTACCCTAAGAAAACAGACAATCGCCCGTATGCGAATGTCATAAGATACGCCGATGATTTTGTGGTCATCTCAAAAGACCTAGGAATCATTGAACAGTGCCAAACTGCAATCACCGAATGGTTAAAACCTGTAGGCTTAGAAA
>NZ_JARPLC010000376.1:0-881 GCF_032350395.1 Limnospira sp. PMC 289.06 | reverse complement strand
AAGGATATCAGCGGGGATAGGAGTTTGAACCATCATTCAGTACCCGGATGAATCAATATTCACCTATTATATAGTGACCCTAGAACAGTTGTGGAATAAGCCCTCGCCCTCAATGTGAATCCCAGAGAGGGAGAGGAACTTTCGCTCACAATTATCAGAGGGTTTCTCGATCGATACCCAATTCCCGGAGTTTGGCTCTGGATAATGATATGATGGGGGGAGGCTAAAGCTGTTAATTGCATTGACCACCTACCATATTAATCAACCCGCCTTAACCCCCATTTTGGGGGCGACTTATTACTTAGTATATATTGATAAGTATCTCTATGTAACTACTGCATTTGTCCGGCTACAGTCAGAATTTTATGCACAGTTATTTGTAGTTTTTCTGGGTCAAAAGGTTTAGTTAAATATTCAGTAGCGCCGGCTAAACGCCCTTCAATTTTATCGCAGACAGTATCCCTAGCAGTTAACATGATAATCGCTAACTTTTCTAAATGGGGAGTCCGCCTAATAATTCGACATAATTATAAGCCATCTACACCCGGCATAGCAATATCTAACAACATTAAATCAATCGAATCATGATGTAATTTTCCCAAGGCTTCTAGGGTATTGCTGGCTACTAAAATTCGATAATTTTCCCATAGGGTTTGTCGCACCATTTTTGGGATTACTAGACTATCATCCACTGCTAGAATGGTAGCTGGGGAGGTTTCATTAAGACACATAATTATTCTCCTTGATGCTTATTGAAATCTGGGTTAAATTCAATAATATAATAGAGTGAGTGCGAGACGTTTAGGAGTCAAATAAGGCTGCAATACCTGAAATAACCTCCTAGTGGGACTTCCACCCCTTGGTGGAATATAAGGGATTCG
>NZ_JARPLC010000375.1:0-884 GCF_032350395.1 Limnospira sp. PMC 289.06 | reverse complement strand
CGCACTGTTGGGAATGGAAAGGCTAGTTAAAGGAATGTATCCAAATAAAGGCACAACCACTCAGGTGAACCTTATAAGATATGCCGATGATTTTGTGGTCATCTCCAAAGACCTAGGAATCATTGAACAGTGCAAAACTGCTATTTCTGAATGGCTAAAACCTGTAGGACTAGAAATAAAACCTGAAAAGACTCGAATCTGTCACACACTCAAACCTATTGAGTATAATGGCAAAACAGAAGAACCTGGGTTTGATTTTCTCGGATTCAATATCAGGCAATACCCAGTAGGAAAATACAAGTCTGGAAAAACAGGGGGACGTAAGAGCCGATTAATCGGACATAAAACCCACATAAAACCCAGCCAAAAAGCAGTTGCCCACACAGAAGCGATAAAAGGTGTAATTAAACAACATAAAACAGCACCTCAATCAGCCATGATTAACAAACTAAACCCAATTATTAGGGGATGGTCAAACTACTACTCAGCGGTAGTCTCAACAGAGACCTTCACTAAACTAGATAAGACAATCTGGCAAATGTTACGGGCATGGACAGTATCAAGATGCGGAAAGGCAAGTCACGAAAAGCTAAGAAATTATTTCAGACATAGAACAATTAAACTTAGCAATGGTAAAGAAAGACATGAAACTTGGTTGTTCCAAACCAGAGATGGGTTACATCTATATAAACACAACTGGACTCCAATTGTCAGACATACCTTAATACCCCCTGACGCAACACCATACGACGGAAATTGGACTTACTGGGCAACCAGGAAAGGACAAGCAATCGACACGCCAATTAGGGTAGCAAAACTACTCAAAAAACAAAAAGGTAGATGTACCTGGTGTGGGCAATACTTTACCCCATCAGACTTAATTG
>NZ_JARPLC010000374.1:0-886 GCF_032350395.1 Limnospira sp. PMC 289.06 | reverse complement strand
TCGGAATTGTCATAAACCCGCCCCCACCCACCCATAAATCATCAAAAGCCAGCCGGAATGATATAATATATAATTAGGATATTGCGGGTTTATCCGGTGTAAATAGGGCGGGTTTATGGAGTTTATTTGTTACTATCATATAGCCCCGTGAACCCGCCCCTACAGATAATTTGTGATGGTTTATCAATATGAAATACAATCCTGATATTCATAACCGCCAATCAATTCGTCTCCGAGAATATGATTACAGTCAACCTGGGGCATACTTTGTCACAATTTGTATTTATCATAAACAATGCTTGTTAGGTGAAATTAAAGACCAAACTGTAATCCTCAATTGTTATGGTGAAGTAGTTAAATTTAATTGGTTTAATCTAACCAGAGTTTACCCTTCAATTGAGTTAGATAGCTTTGTGATTATGCCTAATCATATTCATGGCATTATTATTTTAACAGACCACAGCCATACTCTCTCAAAAGTTGTTCAAGGTTTCAAAACTTTTTCTAGCCGTAGGATTAATCAATTGCGATCGCTTTCTAAAGTTCCTGTATGGCAAAGGGGATATTATGAACATATTATTAGGGACGAAAAAACATTACAAAAAATTCGGGAATATATTGTAAATAATCCCTATAATTGGAAAACTGACGAAATGCACCCATCCCAGAAATTTCCAATTTCCAAAAACATTACCAGCCCGTAGGGGCGGGTTCCGCAGTCAATCAAACTTCCCCACCGGAATTGTCATAAACCCGCCCCCACCCACCCATAAATCATCAAAAGCCAGCCGGTATGATATAATATATAATTGGGATATTGCGGGTTTATCCGGTGGGGATAGGGCGGGTTTATGGGGTTTATTTGTTACTATCATATAGCCCCGTG
>NZ_JARPLC010000373.1:0-902 GCF_032350395.1 Limnospira sp. PMC 289.06 | reverse complement strand
TTTCCTGCTTGCCCAGTAGGTCCAATTTCCGTCATAAAGTGTTGCGTCAGGGCGTCTTAAGGTATGTCTGACAATTGGAGTCCAGTTGTGTTTGAATAGATGTAACCCATCTTTGGTTTGGAACAGCCAATTTTCGTGTCTTTCTTTCCCATTGCTAAGTTTAATTGTTCCATGTCTGAAATAATTTCTTAGCTTTTCGTGACTTGCCTTTCCGCATCTTGATACTGTCCATGCCCGTAACATTTGCCAGATTGTCTTATCTAGTTTGGTGAATGTCTCTGTTGAGACTACCGCTGAGTAATAGTTTGACCATCCCCTAATAATTGGGTTTAGTTTGTTAATCAGGGCTGATTGAGGTGCTGTTTTAAATTGTTTAATTACACCTTTTATCACTTCTGTGTGGGCAACTGCTTTTTGGCTGGGTTTAATGTGGGTCTTGTGACCGATTAATCGGCTTGCCATTCCCCCTGTTTTCCCAGATTTATATTTTCCTGCTGGATATTGCCTGATATTGAATCCTAGAAAATCAAATCCTGGCTCCTCTGTTCTGCCTTCATATTCAATAGGTTTGAACGTATGGCAGATTCGAGTCTTTTCAGGTTTTATTTCTAATCCCACAGGTTTTAACCGTTCGGAAATAGCAGTTTTGCACTGTTCAATGATTTCTAGTGATGGGGATATCACTACAAAGTCATCGGCGTATCTTATAACAGTAGCCTGCGCTCTGTTTGCTTTCTTTGGATACATTGTCTCTATGAACCTAATCATGCCATCCAATGCGATGTTAGCTAGGAGTGGACTTATTACCCCTCCCTGGGGTGTCCCTGATTCTGTATCCTCAAATACGCCGTTATCTAGCACGCCTGCTTTGAGCCATTGTTTCAGGTCTCTTTTTAGGCAGC
>NZ_JARPLC010000372.1:0-907 GCF_032350395.1 Limnospira sp. PMC 289.06 | reverse complement strand
ATCAAGTCGGAACATTCAGATTTCCTTAGTCATGGATGGTTGGCAGTGGTCGGATTTTGGGAATAGGTTTTCCCTCACGCCTTCCGTTCCCCGCTTCAGTCCCAGGGTTGTGATTCCTCAAACTGGGGGTGGCTATCGCCGTTACTCTCAACTTCCTGCTATACTAGGTGGGTCACTACTTCCACCGTTCAAACGTTCTGTCTTGACCTTGGGTCTCCTGCCTTGCTTAGATTTCTCCAAGCGTCGGGACATATAAACAGTTATGGGATGGTCAGGGGTGCGAATCCCTTATATTCCACCAAGGGGTGGAAGTCCCACTAGGAGGTTATTTAAGGCATTGCAGCCCTATTTCACTCCTAAACGTCTCGCACATCGCCGTTACTCTTAACGCCCTGATTTCTCAGTTGGTTTATGACCTTGAGTTCCCTGCCTTGCTTAGATTTCTCCAAGCGTCGGGACATATAAACAGTTATGAGGATGGTCAGGAGTGCGCTCCTTATATTCAACCAAGGGGTATAAATCCTCACCAGGCAGTTATTTCGGGCATTGCAGCCCTATTTGATGCCTGAACGTCTCGCACTTGTTTCCATACATTCTTCGTAGTCTTGATTGGTTTTGATTTCTCAAATCCTTTCTTTAAACTCGCTTTCGTCATAGTAACTCCTACTAGACTCTATTCTTTACAATCAAACCGTGACCCGTTAGGTTATGGTCGAAAGGGAAGTCACCTTCCCCAACTCCAATTCCAAACCGTACTTGAGACTTTCACCTCATACGGCTCCTGATGTGGATACCCCTTTGTCATTGGGAACAGGGTTACGATCCCCTGCTTTATGACCTCAACTTTCAGAGCTATAGCACCAGACAGGAAAGTTAGGACGTATAATGGAGAGGACGAGATGACTAA
>NZ_JARPLC010000371.1:0-913 GCF_032350395.1 Limnospira sp. PMC 289.06 | reverse complement strand
AAGGTGAAGTTAATCTGTATTTAACTAATGAACGGATACAAGCAGTTATTGACTCCAATACTAATTTAGTCAAATTAACTCAGTTAACTTGGAATAATATTATTAATAAACCTGGCACTTTCCCCCCATCTACTCATTCCCATAGCTGGACTGAAATAACGTCCAAACCGTCTACGTTTACTCCATCAGAACATACACATACTATTGCTAATGTTACAGGACTTCAAAGTACATTAGACGGTAAAGAGCCTACTTTTACCAAAAGTACAGCATTTAACAAAAATTTTGGAACAACTATTGGAACTGTTACAGAAGGTAACGATGTCAGATTATCAAATGCTAGAACACCAACTAGCCATACACATACCTTATCTCAAATAACAAATTCAGGTAATGTTGCTGCCATTGATACAAATGGCAGTACATCTAACTATTTACGCGGCGATGGTGTTTGGGTAACACCTCCTAATACAACCTATTCTGCGGGAACTGGCTTAACTTTAGTAGGAACTGAGTTTAGAAACACCGCCCCAAACGTATCCACCAACCTCTCTACAAGCACTACAAGCAATACGTTAACCGTTAACAGTTCTGACGGTACTAATGCTGTATTACCTGCTGCTACAACAACCGTTGCAGGTGTAATGTCGAACGCTGATAAGACAAAGCTGGATGGGATTGCGGCAGGCGCACAAGTAAATGTAGCAACTAATTTAGGAGTAACAGCAGGAACAACAGCAGGTCCTGTAGTTACATCATCAACAGGAACTAATGTTACTTTACCTACAGCTAGTGCAACTAATTCAGGGATAATTACAACTGGGAATCAGACATGGACAGGAGTTAAAACATTTAATTCATTAATTACCGGGTCAATAAGTGGAAACGCCGGAACAGCAACAGCACTTCAAAC
>NZ_JARPLC010000370.1:0-915 GCF_032350395.1 Limnospira sp. PMC 289.06 | reverse complement strand
CGATACAGGGATGCTGGGGACTTGAACAGGTTTTCGCCAAAATGAGAATTGCTGTTTAGACCCAGGATCTTTGGTAAATGGGGCGACATTGTTATGATAAAATGCGAGCAGGCTCTGTGTAATGCTGACTGGAACATCCCGATTGTGGGTCTGCCACTTATGTCATATAAAAGAAAAACATCAATTGCTACCTTGGCGTTGGTCTGTATCCTTGATCTCGCTCCTAAGTCTTTGGCGACTTCTAGGTTGGTCTCTGCTCAATTATATCCAAATCGTTCGAGAACGGCTTTGACCTCGACTGGGTTGGCGACCAATGAAGTGGTTTTATCTCAGGCTGAACCTTTATCGGAGAGTTCAGAGGGAAGGTCTGTAGAATCAGCACCTAGTAGGACTGACCCCGCAGGACTGGTGGCTGCTTCATCGTCGGGACAGTTTCTCCTGTGGTTATTAATACTATTATCTATTGCTGTCTTAATTGCTTTTCTGCTCTGGAGAAAGCGCGATCGCTATTTGAGGTCAGCACAGGCTAAAACTGAGGGTTTAGGACAATCCCTTCAACCTGAACCAACCCCGGATTTAGCATCAACAACCTTATCGCAGATGTCAAAGGATACATCTACAACGCTAGCATTACATGAATCGGCAAAAACTTCTATATCCTCTGATACTAAACCTGAAGAAACATCAACGCTTATTTATCCAGAACTATCAGCCAAAACTTTCGATTTCCAAACAGTCTCAGAAACTGTCTCCCAATCCGAGGTGGTGGAAGATGTGGAAACTGAGGAGAGTTACCAGGTAGCAGATATTGGGGATTCGGATTCGGAAAGGGTCTCCCAATCCGAGGTGGTGGAAGATGCGGAAACTGAGGAGAGTTACCAGGTAGCAGATATTGGGGATTCGGATTCGGAAAGG
>NZ_JARPLC010000369.1:0-915 GCF_032350395.1 Limnospira sp. PMC 289.06 | reverse complement strand
GGTAGTTATTTCGGGCATTTCAGCCCTATTTCATACCCGAACGTCTCGCACCCGCGTCAAGCACGTAGTATTTACCTTTGTTGATACTCAGGTAAATTCTGGCTATTGCGTCTTGGGTTGACCGTCCTGGACGGAACCCGTAGCTTGTATCTTCAAATCTCGATTCCCATTCAGGTTCGAGTGCCGACTTAACCAAGGCTTGCCTTGCTCTATCTTGGATTGTAGGAATTCCTATTCCAGCTTTTTTCATCCCTACCAGGTTTTGGTATCCATACTCTCCTAAGTGCTTTTGCTTTAAGATTTCCTTTGATTTTCTCGGTCAGTTCAAACCTTTGCTTAGGAGAAATTGTAATAACTCCATCTACTCCAGCTGTTCTCTTTCCTTGATTGTCTTGGGTCACTCGCCGCACTGCTAAGAGTCGGGCATAATATGATTTCACCAATAGACGTTGCCACCTTCTTACCTTTGCGTCCTGTCCCGATTTAGCTGCTTGAAATATACTCTTTTGGAGCTTGAAAACTTTCCGTTGAACCTTAGTCCATGGGATTGCCTTCCATGCGTTGTTCGTAGTCTTGATTGGTTTTGGTTTCCCAAACCCTTTCTTTAAACTCGCTATCGCCATTTGTACACCTACTAGACTCTATTCTTACAATCAAACCGTGACCCGTTAGCATATCCCTACCATTACAGTCGGGCGTTGGCTTCTGGTCACATCTTACCCCCTCAAAGAGTTAGGGGTCGAGAGTGAAGTCACCTTCCCGAACTCCCATTCAGAACCGTGCTTGATAGTTTCCCATCACACGGCTCCTGGTGTGGATACCCTATTTGTCAAAGGAGCAGAATCAACAGACCTGCTTTCTACTTCGATGTTCAGAGCTATATGCAGCACGTAGTCTTTAAACTCGTCCTCGCCA
>NZ_JARPLC010000368.1:0-926 GCF_032350395.1 Limnospira sp. PMC 289.06 | reverse complement strand
TCAATACTAGAGTCTGACCTGGCTTCAATGTTGGAATTAAGATAAACTCCAACCACGGTGTTGCATAATAGAAAATGATATTCTCAAATAAATCAAGATGGATTGTCCTTATTGCCAAAGCCATAAAGTAGTCAAAAATGGTCATCGTCAGGGAAAACAGAGTTACCTGTGCCGTGAATGTGGTCGCCAATTTCGAGAAAATCCCTGTCCTGGAGGTTACAGTTCTGATGTCAAAGAGCTTTGTGTGAAAATGTCCCTCAATGGCATGGGATTTCGAGCCATTGAGAGAGTCACTGGTATTTCTCACAACACAATACTTAACTGGGTTAGAGTTGCAGAAACCCAGATGTGATGAGGAAAACTATGAAATTCCTGAAATAGCTCAAATTGATGAGCTTCAGACTTTTGTGGGTTCAAAAAAAAACATCTGGGTCTGGACAGTTGTGAATACCAAACTGCCTGTAATTCTGAAGTTTGTCATAGGCGACCGCTCATTGCTGACTTTTACCACATTATGGCAAATGATTCAGGGCTGGGGGTAGGGGTCGAGAGGGAAGTCGCCTTCCCCCACTCCCATTCAAAACCGTGCTTGATACTTTCGCATCACACGGCTCCTGATGTAGATACCCCTTGGCAACGGGAACAGGGTTACCAACCCCTGCTTTTGTACTTCAACTTTTGGAGCTAAATACAACATCGTAGTGTTTAAACTCGCTTTCGCCGTTAAACTCCTGTTGATTGCAGTAACTATATCTACACCGTGACTAGTGGGCATATCCTAACCATTACAATTAGGCCTTGGCTTTCAGTCACATCCCTTCCCCTTAAAGGCATACGATTACACTTTCACTACTCAACAAGATGTACTTGTCGAGAGCCTAAAAGGGGTTTAAACGTTCCGTTTATACGGGCATTCCATCTTTAGA
>NZ_JARPLC010000367.1:0-932 GCF_032350395.1 Limnospira sp. PMC 289.06 | reverse complement strand
CAGTTATTCAAACACTGTAAATCCACAAGGCTTACCGCCACTTCTACCAATCTCACTAATAATTCCATGGTCTCCGTCCTGAACTTGCACACTAAACTTTTGAGCTGTGACCACATCATCTCTATAGGGTTAAACTCAGGGGAATACACCGGCAGATATTCTACCCTGGCTCCTACTGACTCTATCATTTCTTGGACTTCTTCTCGATGATGATAATTTAAGTTATCCATTACCACTACATCTCCTTTTTTTAATTTTGGCAATAAATCTAACTTGATGAATTGGAGAAAATCCTCTTTTTTCATCGACCCTTCTAATGTTTGAGTCGCCACCACTCCGGAGAGCTTAATTGCACCAATTATTGTCATTTTTTTACCTCGAGAGGATTTCCGCAGTTCATAGACTTTTTTCCCTTTCGTAGCTCTGGCTAACGGTCTGCTCATCCCTACCCATAACCCACTTTCATCAATAAACACAAGCTTTTCAGGAGCCACATCTCTAATTCTTTCCCAATAATCTACTCGCGCTTTCTGTACTTCTTCAGTTACTACTTTTTCGCTCCTGTATGTTTTTTTTTGAGACTTATATCGTGCTGCTTTAAAAATCTATCTATCATGGTCGTACTGACATTTATGCCCAGCTTTTCTCTGAGCTTCTCACTATATTGCCATAAGGTCAGGTCGGGGTGGGCTTCTACAATATCTATCACGGCTTCCTCATGCTTAGATCAAATGCTTTTCTTTTTAGTGCCACACTTACGAGGAGATAAGTCTCCCGTTAATCGATACTGTTTGACCAGTCGCCTTACCGTGTCTGGACTCACCAAAAAGCGTTTCGCTACTTTTCGGATAGAAGTGTCTCCTTTTTCATAGGCTTCTACTATCTTTTTCCGAAAATCTAAAGAGTAACGGCTCATGGTAGTTGGTTGTGAT
>NZ_JARPLC010000366.1:0-938 GCF_032350395.1 Limnospira sp. PMC 289.06 | reverse complement strand
CTCCAATTTCCGTCGTATGGTGTTGCGTCAGGGCGTATTAGGGTATGTCTGACAATCGGCGTGTAGCTATGTTTCCACAACTGATGACCATCCTTGGTTTGGAATAACCAAGTTTCCTGTCTTTCTTTCCCATTACTGAGCTTGACCGTTCCGGGTCTAAAGTAATTACTCAGTTTTTCATAACTTGCCTTTTCGCATCTTGATACTGTCCATGCCCGTAACATATGCCAGATTATTGCATCTAGCTTATTGAAGGTCTCAACTGAGACTACCGCTGAATAATAGTTTGACCATCCCTGAACAATTGGGTTTAGTCTACTTATCAGGGCTGACTGAGGTGCTGTTCTATATTGTTTGATTACACCTTTTATTGCTTCTGTGTGGGCTTTAACTGCTTTTTGGCTGGGTTTTATGAGGGTTTTATGTCCGATTAATCGGCTTGCTGCCCCACCTGTTTTCCCGGATTTATACTTTCCTACGGGATATTGCCTGATATTGAATCCTAGAAAATCGAACCCAGGTTCCTCAATCTTGCCATTATACTCAATAGGCTTAAGTGTGTGACATATTCGGGTCTTTTCAGGTTTTATTTCTAGTCCTACAGGTTTTAGCCATTCAGAAATAGCAGTCTTGCACTGTTCAATGATTCCTAGGTCTTTGGAGATGACCACAAAATCATCGGCATATCTTATAAGGTTCACCTGGGTGGCTGTGCCTTTATTTGGATACATTCCTTTAACTAGCCTTTCCATTCCCAACAGTGCGATGTTGGCGAGTATTGGACTTATTACCCCTCCTTGAGGTGTCCCTGCTTCTGTATCCTCAAATACACCGTTGTCTAATACACCCGCTTTGAGCCATTGTTTTAGGTCTCTTTTCAGGATACTTGGACAATGAATTTTGGACAGTAGGTAATCATGGTTTATTCGGTCAAAGCA
>NZ_JARPLC010000365.1:0-944 GCF_032350395.1 Limnospira sp. PMC 289.06 | reverse complement strand
GCCACCCCCAGTTTTGGGAATCATAACCCCAGGATTGAAGCGGGGAACGGAAGGCGTGAAGTAGAACCTACTACCATATGCGACCACTGCCAACCATCCATGACTAAGGAAATCTGAATGTTCCGACTTGAACCATCGTAATTAGCAAGCAGCGAAATAGATTGACACGCTGCGCTCAAAAGAGCAAGGGGAAAAGAAGAGGTTTTTATATACCATCTTCACAGACCTTTAAAAGTACCCCGGTGGATAGGACAAGTCTAAAGATGGAATGCCCATATAAACGGAACGTTTTAAATCCTCCTGGACTATGAATATCTGGTCGAGATATCAGTAGTAACAAATGTAAGCGCAAGTCCTAGAGGAAGTGAGATGTGACCAAAAGCCAACGCCCTGCTGTAATGGCAGGGATATGCTGACAGGTTACGGTTTGATTGCATGAATAGAGTCTAGTAGGAGTTACTATGACGAAAGCGAGTTTAAAGAAAGGTTTTGAGAAATCAGAGCCAATCAAGACGTGCGTTTGTATGGAAACAAATCCCCTGGGCGAAAGTCCAGAGGAAAGTTGTCAAGCTCCAAAAGAGGATATTTCAAGCAGCTAAATCGGGACAGGATGCAAAGGCAAGAAGGTTGCAACGTCTACTGGTGAAGTCATATTATGCACGGCTCTTAGCAGTGCGACGAGTGACTCAAGATAATCAAGGCAAGAAAACAGCCGGGGTCGATGGAATGAGAGTAATCTCACCAAGGCAAAGGATTAAACTTGCTGAAAGTATAGCACAAGACAGAACATTTAGGACGTATAATGGCAAGGATATCTACAGAAGACCCAAAATGCCAGCCCCCTACAGTTACGACCTTAGACAAAAAGTTATTAATGCAATTGAACTAGAGGTGTTGCATAATAGAAAATGATATTCTCAAATAAATCAAGATGGATTGTCCTT
>NZ_JARPLC010000364.1:0-953 GCF_032350395.1 Limnospira sp. PMC 289.06 | reverse complement strand
TGTGCTAGATAACGGTGTATTTGAGGATACAGAAGCAGGGACACCCCAGGGAGGGGCAATAAGTCCAATACTCGCCAACATCGCACTGTTGGGGATGGTTAGGTTAATAGAAAAAATGTATCCCAATAATACCAACAACAAACCATTTGCCACGGTAATACGATACGCCGATGATTTTGTAGTCATATCCAAAGACCTAGGAATCATTGAACAGTGCAAAATTGCTATCACCGAATGGTTAAACCCTGTAGGATTAGAGATTAAACCCGAAAAGACTCGAATTGGTCACACACTCAAACCTATTGAGTATAATGGCAAAACAGAAGAACCTGGGTTTGATTTTCTCGGATTCAATATCAGGCAATACCCAGTAGGAAAATACAAGTCTGGAAAAACAGGGGGATATAAGAGTCGATTAATCGGACATAAAACCCACATAAAACCCAGCCAAAAAGCAGTTGTTGCCCACACAGAAGTGATAAAAGGTGTAATCAAACAATATAAAACAGCACCTCAATCAGCCCTGATAAGTAAACTAAACCCAATTATAAGAGGATGGGCAAACTATTACTCAGTGGTAGTCTCAACAGAGACCTTCAATAAGCTAGATAAGACAATATGGCAAATGTTAAGGGCATGGACAGTATCAAGATGCGGAAAGGTAAGCCAAGAAAAGCTAAGGAATTACTTCAGAAATGGAACAGTTAAACTTAGCAATGGGAAAGAAAGACATGAAACTTGGTTGTTCCAAACCAAAGATGGGTTACATCTATACAAACACAACTGGACTCCAATTGTCAGACATACCTTAATACGCCCTGACGCAACACTTTATGACGGAAATTGGACCTACTGGGCAACCAGGAAAGGACAAGCAATCGATACGCCAAATAGAGTTGCAAAACTACTCAAAAAACCAAAAGGTAGATGTACCTGGTGCGGGCAATTCTTTA
>NZ_JARPLC010000363.1:0-970 GCF_032350395.1 Limnospira sp. PMC 289.06 | reverse complement strand
AAGCGATCGCATCTCAATCCCGATCACAGCTAGAATCTCTGGTCAAAGCGATCGCCTCTCAACTCCAATCCCAGAATGAAGCGATCGCCTCTCAACTCCAATCCCAGAGAAAAGCGATCGCATCTCAATCCCAATCACAGCTAGAATCTCTGGTCAAAGCGATCGCATCTCAACTACAGTCGCTACCACGGCTAGAATCTCAGATAGAAGCGATCGCATCTCAATCCCAATCACAGCTAGAATCTCTGGTCAAAGCGATCGCATCTCAACTACAGTCGCTACCACGGCTAGAATCTCAGATAGAAGCGATCGCATCTCAATCCCAATCACAGCTAGAATCTCTGGTCAAAGCGATCGCCTCTCAACTCCAATCCCAGAATGAAGCGATCGCATCTCGACCTAAGCCGATAGGTGAACCACAAGTGCAAGAAACTCCCATCGTGTCTTCATCTTCTGGTTTTGATTATACCCAACTCAACAGATTATTGAAATCAGGCCAGTGGAAAGCTGCCGACCAAGAAACGGCTAAGATGATGTTAGCGGTGGCCCGAAAAACCCAACGGGGATATTTATACGAGGATGATATCAAAAACTTTCCTTGCGAGGATTTGCGAATCATCGATGGTCTTTGGGTTAAACACAGTAACGGACACTTCGGGTTTAGTGTCCAGAAGCAAATTTACATCAATTGTGGGGGAAAGCCCGATGGATCGTATCCAGGTGATACAATCGTATATCGGTTTGCAGACGAGGTAGGATGGCGAGTGGGTGGGTCGTGGAGACAGTGGAAAGATTATACGTTTTCCCCAAGAGCAGCCAAGGAGGGCCATCTCCCGGCCCTAGGGAGATTGGGTGGTTGGGTTGGGTCGTCGCAAAACTACATCCTGGGTCAAACATACTCTTCTCTCGCGCACCGACTTGTAACCTGTAGTAAATAACCACTTCAGGCAGTTGTCAAGTTCTTGTTTTC
>NZ_JARPLC010000362.1:0-980 GCF_032350395.1 Limnospira sp. PMC 289.06 | reverse complement strand
GTTCCCTGCCTTATCTGTATATTTCTATACAAATGTTGGGACATATAAACAGTTATGGGGATGGTCAGGAGTGCGCTCCTTATATTCAACCGAGGGGTTGAAGTCCCCATCAGGCGGTTATTTCGGGTATTGCCACCCTATTTCATGCCTGAACGTCTCGCACTCAGGTTTTAATTCTAATCCTACAGGTTTTAGCCATTCAGAAATTGCAGTTTTGCACTGTTCAATGATTCCTAGGTCTTTTGAGATAACCACAAAATCATCAGCGTATCTTATAAGGTTTACCTGAGTGGCTGTTCCATTATTTGGATACATTTCTTTAATTAGCCTTTCCATACCATCCAGTGCGATGTTAGCTAGGAGTGGACTTATTACCCCTCCTTGGGGTGTCCCTGTTTCTGTATCATCAAATACGCCGTTATCTAGCACACCAGATTTGAGCCATTGTTTCAGGTCTCTCTTTAGGCTCCTTGGACAATGAATTTTGGAGAGTAGGTAATCATGGTTTATTCGGTCAAAGCATTTCGCTATATCTGCATCCAGTATGTAATAACCTCCTTTGTTTATACTTTGAAAGATTCTGGATATTGCATCATGAGCTGACCTTCCAGGTCTGAATCCATAGCTAGTGCCTTCAAATCTCGATTCCCATTCCGGTTCGAGTGCCGACTTAACCAACGCTTGCCTTGCTCTGTCTTGGATTGTGGGTATTCCTATTCCAGCTTTTTTCATCCCTTCCGGGTTTTGGAATCCACACCCGTCGCAGTGGTTTTGCTTTGAGGTTTCTTTTAATGCTCTCAACAAGTTCAAACCTTTGTCTTGGAGAGATTGCTCTCATTCCATCGATTCCGGCTGTTTTCTTGCCTTGATTATCTTGAGTCACTCGTCGCACTGCTAAGAGTCTGGCATAATATGATTTCACCAGTAGACGTTGCCACCTTCTTGCCTTTGCGTCCTGTCCCGATTTAGCTGCTTGAAAT
>NZ_JARPLC010000361.1:0-982 GCF_032350395.1 Limnospira sp. PMC 289.06 | reverse complement strand
TTGAAGCATGGACAACTTCCTCCGTTCTCTTCATCATTCCTCACTGTGCAATACCCACAATCTAGTCCTAGCACCGGAAAATCATTCTGTCAATAGGATGATTACTCAGTCAATAAGCACAACTTAATCAATCTGTCAAATACCCATATCACCCCCCTAAACCCGACAAGTGATAGGGTAGTTCCCTTGTGATACCCGTCAATGGCAAGCCTATCGGTTCCTAACGTCACCATTGACTGCTATCACATCGGTCACTTCCCCAATAGTGCTTGTTCCGGTTATGGGGGGAGGGTATGATTCCAAGCCAACACGATAGCCGTAGGTGGGGGGTAACCCGCTAGGGAATCAACGTACAAAGATATCAGACCGCCTTTCAGTATCAACATAGGAAAGTATGGTGGCGATCGCCTATCCGGTTATCTATGGGTTCAATTCATAATCTCCGGTGAGGGGAAAGTATGGGCTATCATCCGGCTCCAACCCGATACCCCTAAACAACTTTTCAACTGGTGACAATTACCGGGATGGGAATCGATACCCACATAATTCTCAGCAAGTCTCCAATCTTTGATGGTAATCATCACGTCCAACAGTCACTACCAACATAATCGCCTTACCCAAAAATCTTAGTCGTAGGTTGTAGGTAAAGCTATCTGTTAGGGGTAAAGTAGTTCTGGTTAATATCTGGACATGATAGGGTAGGCATTCATATAAACCCGTTTACTGTCTAGTATTTACTAGACAGTAAATAGTGTGCGAGACGTTTAGGAATCAAATAAGGCTGCAATGCCTGAAATAACTTCCTAATGGGACTTTCACCCCTTGGTGGAATATAAGGGATTCACATTCCTGACCATCCCATAACTGTTTATATGTCCCGACGCTTGGAGAAATCTAAGCAAGGCAGGGGACTCAAGGTCATAAACAAACTGAGAAATCAGGGCGTTGAGAGTAACGGCGATAGCCACCCCCAGTTTTGGGA
>NZ_JARPLC010000360.1:0-984 GCF_032350395.1 Limnospira sp. PMC 289.06 | reverse complement strand
TAAGGACAATCCATCTTGATTTATTTGAGAATATCATTTTCTATTATGCAACACCTACAAAGCCAAGCCAACAGCTATGGGGTAGGTTCAGAAAAGCCAGCATTGATATTTGGTCAGCGGGACTCGGACTATCAGTCTGGGTAAGGACTGGAAGACTCCAAGAGAGTGTATCTCGCCACGCTAACCCTCAACCCCCCGAGAACCGCCCTAGGGGAAAAAGCCCAAAAATTATCAATCATAGGGTCTGGGAAATGTCCCCCTTTATCCACAGGGCTAAGTCGGGAGGATAGCCCAAAATATTCCGTAACCAGGATAACTGCTACAACTACCAGGAGAAATTATGTCCGATATAACTAAAGAAGAAATGCGCGAAAAATTAGCTAATATTGAGAAAATTCGCGATATTATTTTTGGTTCTAATATCCGGGAGTTTAATAACCGCTTCGAGAAAATGGAGTCGGATTTATCTAGGCTTCAGCAAGAATTTCATGATTATGCACAACAGCTAAAAAGTGTTTTTTCGACTGACATTAGGGCGACTAACGAAGCCTTTGATAAAAAGTTTAAATCTCTAAGTACAGAGAGTAAAGAAGAAGCCCCGGAACTGCGACAGCATCTTGAGAGAATCAATCGTAAGTTTTCTAACAGTATTGAATCTTTGGATCAATCTCTGGATACTCAAACTAACCTGCTCCGTGATGAATTCAACCAAACTAGCAAACTAGAGATAGGTGGCAAGAAGACTTTAGGAATTTAACAAGTGAGGTATTTTAACAACTTTATCAACGTTTGTCGATGAGGGGAAATGACAAAGTTTCTAAACATGATATGGCAGAAATACTGTTGGAAATGGGGATGAAGCTAAAGGGGACGGAGTTTGTGCCACAGCTTCAAGATGCGGCGGATACTAATATGTATACTGATATTTAATTGATTAGGGGTCGAGATAGACCTCACGGTCTACCCCTCCCATTCAGCAGCAGA
>NZ_JARPLC010000359.1:0-1006 GCF_032350395.1 Limnospira sp. PMC 289.06 | reverse complement strand
TATTTCAGGTATTTCAACCTTATTTTATGCCTGAACGTCTCGCACCAACGTTCCGTTTATACGGGCATTCCATCTTTAGATTTGTCCTTTCCACCGGGGTACTTTAAAGGTCTGTGTAGGTAGTATGACGGAAACACCTACTCTTCCCCTTGCTCTTTTGAACGCAGCGTATCAACCTATTTCGCTGCTCGTGCTTTACGATGGTTCAAGTCGGACATTCGGTCTTCCTAATCATAGATGGTTGGCAGTGGTCGCGTCTTGGTAGTAGGTTCTACCTCACGCCTTCCGTTCCCCGCTTCTATCCTGGAGTTATGATTTCCAAAACTGGGGGTGGCTATCGCCGTTACTCTCTACTCCCTGATTTCTCAGTTCGTTTATGACCTTGAGTTCCCTGCCTTGCTTAGTTACCTAAGCGTCGGGACATATAATCAGTTATGAGGATGCTCAGGAGAGGTCTCCTTATATCCAGATTCGGAGCTGGAATCCTCACCGGGCAGTTATTTCGGGCATTTCAGCCCTATTTCATACCCGAACGTCTCGCACCTGCATCCAGTACATAATATTCACCCTTGTTGATACTTAGGTAAATTCGTGCTATTGCGTCGTGGGCTGACCGTCCGGGACGGAACCCATAGCTTGTGCCTTCAAATCTCGATTCCCATTCAGGTTCGAGAGCCGATTTAACCAAGGCTTGCCTCGCTCTATCTTGGATTGTAGGAATGCCTATTCCAGCTTTTTTCATCCCTTCCAGGTTTTGGTATCCATACTCTCCTAAGTGCTTTTGCTTTAAGGCTTCCCTTAATATTCTCAACAAGTTCCAACCTTTGTCTTGGGGAGATTACTCTCATTCCATCGATTCCAGCCGTTTTCTTGCCTTGACCCGCTTGGGGGGCGGGTTTATTAAGCTGACTGTTGGGAAGCATGGCTGACCGTGGAACCCGCCCCTACAGCCGCACTGCTAAGAGTCTGGCATAATATGATTTCACCAGTAGACGTTGCCACCTTC
>NZ_JARPLC010000358.1:0-1023 GCF_032350395.1 Limnospira sp. PMC 289.06 | reverse complement strand
GCTGAATGGGAATCGAGATTTGAAGGCACAAGCTACGGGTTCCGTCCTGGACGGTCAGCCCACGATGCAATAAGCAGAATTTATACTGCCATAAATCAAGGACAATACTATGTTCTTGATGCCGATATAGCAAAATGCTCTTACCGTGAACCATGATTACCTACTGTCCAAAATTCATTGTCCAAGCAGCCTGAAAAGAGACCTAAAACAATGGCTCAAAGCAGGTGTACTAGATAACGGTGTATTTGAGGATACTGAAACAGGGACACCTCAAGGAGGGGTAATAAGTCCACTCCTGGCTAACATCGCACTGTTGGGCATGGTTAGGTTAATTGAAACGATGTATCCAAAAACAAAATGGGTTAAGGTTAAAGTCACCTTAATAAGATATGCCGATGATTTTGTAGTGATATCACCATCACTAGAGATTATAGAACAGTGCAAAACTGCTATCTCTGTATGGTTAAAACCTGTAGGACTAGAAATAAAACCTGAAAAAACTCGAATATGTCACACGCTCAAACCTATTGAGTATAATGGAAAAATAGAGGAACCAGGGTTTGACTTTCTAGGATTCAATATTAGGCAATATCCAGCAGGAAAATACAAATCTGGGAAAACATGTGGAACAGCAAGCCGACTAATCGGCCACAAAACCCACATCAAACCCAGCAATAAAGCAGTCAAAGCCCACACAGAAGTGATTAAAGGTGTAATAAAACAATATAGAACAGCACCTCAATCAGCCCTGATTAGCAAACTAAACCCAATCATTCGGGGATGGGCAAACTATTATTCAGCGGTAGTCTCAACAGAGACCTTCGTTAAGCTAGACTTCATAATCTGGCAAATGTTACGGGCATGGACAGTATCAAGATGCGGAAAGGCAAGTCACGAAAAGCTAAGAAATTATTTCAGACATGGAACAATTAAACTTAGCAATGGGAAAGAAAGACACGAAAATTGGATGTTCCAAACCAAAGATGGGTTACATCTATTCAAACACAACTGGACTCCAATTGT
>NZ_JARPLC010000357.1:0-1023 GCF_032350395.1 Limnospira sp. PMC 289.06 | reverse complement strand
GTTTCGTTCCTCCACCCAACCTACTAAAGTGGAGTGTGGGGGTTTAAGCGATCGCTCTACGGCTTGGCGAAACTGCACATATATTCACTATCAAAGCAACCAGAAACCATAGTACAATAAACCCAATTGTTTAGATCTCTCTTTATTGAAAAAAAAGGAGTTGTTATGGCTTTAATAAATCTAAATTTATTGTCGGTGATAGCAAAAACGGCAAAAGCTTCGTTGCCTGTGGTTGCAGATATTGCAGAAAAAGCTGCGGTAAAAGTTGTGTTGCCTGTGGTTGCAGATATTGCAGTAGGATCGGTAAAATCTGTGTTGGCCGTTGCAGATATTGCAGCGGGAGCGGCAGAAGCTTCGTTCCCTGTGGTTGTAGATATTGCAGCGGGAGCGGCAGAAGCTTCGTTGGTCGTTGCAGATATCGCAGTAGGAGCGGCAAAAGCTTCGTTCCCTGTGGTTGTAGATATTGCAGTAGGAGCGGCAGAAGCTTCGTTCCCTGTGGTTGTAGATATTGCAGTAGGAGCGGCAGAAGCTTCGTTCCCTGTGGTTGCCACAATTGCAGGCGTAGCGGTAGAAGCGTTGCCTGTGGTTGCCGCAATTGCAGTAGAAGCGGCAGAAGTTTCGTTGCCTGTGGTGACCGGAATTGCAGTGGGAGCGGCAGAAGCTTCCTTGCCTGTGGTTGCCGGAATTGGAGTGGGAGCGGCGGTAGAAGCTTCCTTGCCTGTGGTTGTGCCTGTCGTTATAGGAGCTATGATAATTAACTTGACAGTTCAGATTATTAACTCTCCCGCTACAGTGGAAGCATTATGTTAAAGAAAAAACAACCTCCCCAATAGAAAGACTAAACTAACCTACTACTAAACCTTGTAGGTTGGGTGAAACCCAACAGTAAACCTTGTAGGTTGGATGAAACCCAACAGTAAACCTTGTAGGTTGGGTGAAACCCAACAGTAAACCTTGTAGGTTGGGTGAAACCCAACAGTAAACCTTGTAGGTTGGGTGAAACCCAACAGTAAACCTTGTAGG
>NZ_JARPLC010000356.1:0-1042 GCF_032350395.1 Limnospira sp. PMC 289.06 | reverse complement strand
CCAGCCTGACCGCGACGGCGGTTAATTTGTTGTCCATTGGAATTGACCGTAACGATATCAAATTCAAACTTCTGGGTTGGGGGTTTAGGCGGAGTTTTGATAACTACAGGTTGGGGAGTTGTATTGGTACTATTTTTACGACCAGAATATCCCTGTAAATCTGCCCACACTTCGGCTACAGATTGATAGCGTTTTTTAAAGACTGTCTCAGCCAAACGGTCTAAGATTTTGCCTAATTTATCACTCACCTGATTCCCATTTAAATGCTCACGCCACACCCATTGTAATTCTAAGGGGTCATATAAATTCGACGGACTCGCTTGGGTTAGCAGATATAAACAAGTCACCCCTAAACTATATAAATCACTCCCATATTGAGGTTTTCCCATCGCCTGTTCCGGGGCGCAATATTCCGCCGAACCGATAACCGTTCCGGTGACGCTCAGAGATGTGCTATGCACCTGTTTAGCCGCCCCAAAATCCACGAGGACTAACTTTTTATCACTGGCGCGTCTAATGATATTTTCCGGTTTAATATCCCGGTGAATTACTTTATTTTTGTGGACGAAATGCAAAACTCTCAATAAATCCTTGAGCAGGGCAATGATTTGATTTTCGGTAAAAGCGCCTTGATTATCTAGCTCCTGTTGTAGGGTTTCCCCTTCGATAAATTCCTGAACTAAATATTGACGGTTATCAGCGGTAAAATAAGCCAAAAGTTCCGGGATTTGCGGATGTTTGCCGAGGAGTTCTAAACGTTGGGCTTCTTGGTCGAATAATTGGGCGGCTTTTTGGAGGGTAGCGGTTCCTTGCGCCTGGGGAAGGAATTGCTTAATCACACAGGGAGGTTTAGAAGGTTTGAAGTCATCGACAGCCAGAAATGTGCGTCCGAACCCTCCTTGTCCGAGGATGCTTTTAGCATAGTAGCGTTCAACCAGTCGGAGTTTACTACCACATTTTTGGCAGAACTGACAACCTTCGGGGTTGCTGTGGAGGCAGTCTGGGTTCAGACACTGGCTCATAATCAGGATGGTTATTGATA
>NZ_JARPLC010000355.1:0-1043 GCF_032350395.1 Limnospira sp. PMC 289.06 | reverse complement strand
CCCGCTATCGCTATCAGGATAAGGGTTTATAGTTATGCGTTCTGACGGATACAGAGCGTCTACATAGCCTACAACCCCTATTCTACCGTTACTTAGGTGTTACTCAAAACCATAACAGGATCCATCAATCTGTAGCCATAAAATAACCCCTAGGGGTTTAATCTAGGGGCATTAATTTATGAAAGGTTGACGATTAGATTAATCTATCTGATAGATAACTCCAAGAAATAATTTAGCTTCAGAGCTATCAATATCAACCCCTAACGCTGTTAACCGTTCTATGGCTACGTTCAACGGTATAGGTAACTTAGAAACCCCTTTGAGAACTTCTAAGGTAGCGTCAATGCCTTCTGTCTTGTATTTACCTTCATTAACGATTGTGCTATGTCCCATAAGTCTAGCTCGTAACTCGATAGGTAATCCATACTTTTCACCTAACAGGTTGTACAGCCTACGAAAAGCATATTTCTGGGTTACCGGGCATTTCATAGAGAAAATTGTGTGGGTAAACTTTTTGTCAAACCCTCCGATTATGGTTCTGGGTTTACTGCCTTTTTTCGGGCTATATTCTGGCAATAAGGGTCTTTTCAATTCCAGGAACTCAAACATTTCAGGGCTGGGAATTGGAGCTACAATCCTTCCCCCTGTTTTGATACTCACTTTCCGACCTTCTGAGTCAGTAAAGTAAGTGTAATCTCCTAATACCAAGTAATTGTCTTGATTATCGGGGTCTGACAGTGCTTT
The DNA here is from genome assembly GCF_032350395.1 of Limnospira sp. PMC 289.06. Lineage (NCBI taxonomy): Bacteria > Bacillati > Cyanobacteriota > Cyanophyceae > Oscillatoriales > Sirenicapillariaceae > Limnospira > Limnospira sp. PMC 289.06. The sequence continues at coordinate 299 of NZ_JARPLC010000355.1, read as the reverse complement.
GATAGTGATACCATCATCCGTTACAAATGGCTTAGTTAGATTAACGGCCGCAGCTATCTCGGTAGGCCTTAACCCATACATTACTGCCATACCCGTCACCCATAACCAACTATGCCGGCATGATTGATGTCGTGAGTTTCTGATATCGTAAGCTTCTTGTTTGGTTTTAAACCACCAATCTTTAAAGGCATCGATGCCTATCCGTTGTTTCTTTATGAATTGCGTTTGTTTGGCGTTAATAGGTTCAAGCTGTTTAAGCAAGTGTTCTTTGTTAGGTGATTTCTCAGCTATGGCTTTTA
>NZ_JARPLC010000354.1:0-1046 GCF_032350395.1 Limnospira sp. PMC 289.06 | reverse complement strand
CAGTTATTTCGGGCATTTCAGCCCTATTTCATACCCGAACGTCTCGCACCTGCATCTAGCACGAAATATTCACCTTTGTTGATACTCTGGTAAATCCTGGCTATTGCATCTTGGGCTGACCGTCCGGGTCGGAACCCATAGCTTGTGTTTTCAAATCTCGATTCCCATTCAGGTTCGAGTGCCGATTTAACCAAGGCTTGCCTAGCTCTATCTGGGATTGTGGGTATTCCCATTCCCGCTTTTCTCATCCCTACCGGGTTTTGGAATCCACACCCATCGTAGCGGTTTTGTTTTGAGTTTTCCCTTAATGTTCTTAACAAGCTCAAACCTTTGTCTTGGGGAGATTGCTCTCATTCCATCAACTCCGGCAGTTTTCTTGCCTTGACCCGCCTGGGGGGCGGGTTTATTAAGCTGACTGTTGGGAAGCATGGCTGACCGTGGAACCCGCCCCTACAGCCGCACTGCTAAGAGTCGGGCATAATATGACTTCACCAATAGACGTTGCCACCTTCTTGCCTTTGCGTCCTGTCCCGATTTAGCTGCTTGAAATATCCTCTTTTGGAGCTTGAAAACTTTTCTCTGGACTTTCGCCCATGGGATTTGTTTCCATACAAACGCACGTCTTGATTGGTTTTGATTTCTCAAATCCTTTCTTTAAACTCGCTTTCGTCATAGTAACTCCTACTAGACTCTATTCTTTACAATCAAACCGTGACCCGTCTGCATATCCTTATCATTACAATAAGGCGTTGGCTTTTGGTCACATCTCACCCCCTCAAAGGCATTCGCTTACATTTGTCACTTCTAACTATCTCGACCAGATTGTTAGAGCCTTAGAGGGATTACAACGTTCCGTTTATATGGGCATTCCATCTTTAGATTTGTCCTATCCACCGGGGTACTTTTAAAGGTCTGTGTAGGTGTTGCATAGAGAACCCTACTTTTCCCCTTGCTCTTTTGAACGTAGCGTGTCAACCTATTTCGCTACCTTAATAATGACGATGGTTCAAGCCGGACATTCGGTTTCCCTAATCATGGATGGTTGG
>NZ_JARPLC010000353.1:0-1049 GCF_032350395.1 Limnospira sp. PMC 289.06 | reverse complement strand
TGACTGCTCCATTGTTAAGGACACAGCGTTGGCCTTGTCAAGTGCCGTCTTATCGTCGCGGGTGTGGCGGTGTAATAGCTGAAGATTTTTGTATTCATCCTTTCCAGCGAGGCTTCGAGGTACAATGTGGTCTACTTCAATTAGGTCTGATGGGGTAAAGTATTGCCCACACCAGGTACACTTGCCTTTTTGCTTTTTGAGTAGTTTTGCTACCCTAATTGGCGTGTCGATTGCTTGTCCTTTTCTGGTTGCCCAGTAAGTCCAGTTTCCGTCGTATGGTGTTGCATCAGGGCGTATTGTGGTATGTCTGACAATCGGAGTCCAATTATGTTTCCATAGTTGAAATCCATCTTTAGTCTTGAATAACCAAGATTCATGTCTTTCTTTCCCATTGCTAAGTTTAACCGTTCCTTGTTGGAAGTAGTTTCCTAGCTTCTCGTAGTTTGCCTTTCTGCATCTTGATACTGTCCATGCCCGTAACATTAACCAGACTATGTTATCCAGTTTATTGAAGGTCTCAGATGAGACTACCCCTGAGTAGTAGTTTGACCATCCCTTTATACTTGGGTTTAGTTTGCTTATCAGAGCTGATTGGGGTGCTGTTTTATGTTGTTTTATTACACCCTTAATTACTTCTGTATGAGCTTTAACTGCTTTATTGCTGGGTTTGATGTGGGTTTTGAACCTTTTTTGACTTTTCCCAGATTTATATTTTCCTACCGGATATTGCCTAACATTGAATCCTAAAAAATCAAACCCAGGTTCCTCAGTCTTGCCGTTGTACTCAATGGGATTGAGTGTGTGGCAAATTCGAGTCTTTTCAGGTTTAATTTCTAGTCCTACAGGTTTTAGCCACTCGGAAATAGCAGTTTTGCACTGTTCAATGATTTCTAGTGATGGGGATATCACAACAAAGTCATCAGCGTATCTTATAACAGTAGCTTGTGCTCTGTTTGCTTTCTTGGGATACATTGTTTTTATGAGCCTAACCATGCCCAACAGTGCGATGTTGGCGAGTATTGGACTTATTACCCCTCCTTGAGGTGTCC
>NZ_JARPLC010000352.1:0-1055 GCF_032350395.1 Limnospira sp. PMC 289.06 | reverse complement strand
TAAGTCAATCCCCGCGATTTGAGCCATAATGTTGGGTTGAGGCACGAAACCCAACCCACGAATAAAGCTGTGATGAGGTCGCCACTACTGACTCCCCTAGCATCACGGATAATGTGGCTGCTATCAATCCGATTTCGATGATTTGCTGTGGTTTAATCATGGGTTAATTCCTTTATTTTTGCAGACAATTTATGGAAAAGTAAAAGCTAGAAAATCTCGGTTTTTTTGAGTAAGTCAATCCCCGCGATTTGAGCCATAATGTTGGGTTTCGTTCCTCAACCCAACCTACGAATAAAGCTGTGATGAGGTCGCCACTACTGACTCCCCTAGAATCACGGATAATGTGGCTGTTATCAATCCGATTTTGATGGATTTATGTGGTTTAATCATGGGTTCATTCCTTTATTTTTGCAGACAATTTATGGAAAAGTAAAAGCTAGAAAATCTGGGTTTTTTTGAGTAAGTCAATCCCCGCGATTTGAGCCATAATGTTGGGTTGAGGCACGAAACCCAACCCACGAATAAAGCTGTGATGAGGTCGCCACTACTGACTCCCCTAGCATCACGGATAATGTGGCTGCTATCAATCCGATTTTGATGGATTTATGTGGTTTAATCATGGGTTCATTCCTTTATTTTTGCAGACAATTTATGGAAAAGTAAAAGCTAGAAAATCTCGGTTTTTTTGAGTAAGTCAATCCCCGCGATTTGAGCCATAATGTTGGGTTTCGTTCCTCAACCCAACCTACGAATAAAGCTGTGATGAGGTCGCCACTACTGACTCCCCTAGAATCACGGATAATGTGGCTGTTATCAATCCGATTTTGATGGATTTATGTGGTTTAATCATGGGTTCATTCCTTTATTTTTGCAGACAATTTATGGAAAAGTAAAAGCTAGAAAATCTGGGTTTTTTTGAGTAAGTCAATCCCCGCGATTTGAGCCATAATGTTGGGTTGAGGCACGAAACCCAACCCACGAATAAAGCTGTGATGAGGTCGCCACTACTGACTCCCCTAGCATCACGGATAATGTGGCTGCTATCAATCCGATTT
>NZ_JARPLC010000351.1:0-1064 GCF_032350395.1 Limnospira sp. PMC 289.06 | reverse complement strand
TGAGATTGGTAGAAGTGGCGGTAAGCCTTGTGGATTTACAGTGTTTGAATAACTGATTTACCAAGTGTTGTTACTGTGCTTAATGATTGAGATAAAGGCTGTATAGGAAGTTCAACATAATTGGCTAAATGGGCGATTGAAACTTGAATCCACCATTTGTGAGTCTCCGCTACCATATACCCTCCATGGTCGTCCGCATACTTGTACAGGGCATGATATACAGCCTTGATGTCTTCCCAAGCCCCCATAATGTCACTCCTTTTAATTTTTTGATGTGCAAATTATATCAAATCCGGTTGAATGCTCGGAACCAAACGGGTTGGATATCCAAACCGCTTGGGAATCAATTCCCAAGCTAACAGCTCAAATCATATTCAGATGATTGGGAAGGTTTTGCGGTCAAAAAACCGGATCTGATATGACTCTGATTCTTTTTATACCGTAGCCTTCAAGCGATCGCATGAAGTCGATTCTTTTTAGTTTTTTAATAAAGTCATGGCGCTGCCCGCAGAAAAGCAGCCACAGCTCCGTCAGGCTATCGAGAATTGAAATGACCTGGAGATCAGGGTCGGCCGGTTTATGGCGCAATTTAAACTCTTAATATACTCGGACTCATTGGCATAATTTTAACCGAGAATTTACGGATGTTTTGGGATGGGCAGGGTGGTGGACAACCGGTTCCGGGACGGTGTGGAAAATCCCACCGACGGATGGGGCACGGACTACCTGTGGATTGGCGATATGACCGAACCCTTCACCCTCACGGGCCGCAGCAAACCGCCTCAAATCGGCTCTGGCTTACCCAATTCAAGTGGTGAATTGGGAAACGCAACCTGCCGGTCGAACCCACCCTGGCGATCGGTTTGGGGGGTCGGAGCCCTGGCCATGACTCGCCTGCGCCGCCGCAACAGTTGATCGGATGTGGGGGCTAAACCTCCCCAATCATCTGAATATGATTTGAGCGATTAGCTTGGGAATTGATTCCCAAGCGGTGCGGGGATCAGACCCGCCCTCTCCGATTAACTTAAACCCTTATCCTGACTACTATCGCGGGAATTGCTTTA
>NZ_JARPLC010000350.1:0-1093 GCF_032350395.1 Limnospira sp. PMC 289.06 | reverse complement strand
CCCGTTAATCGACTCGGGCGAACACACCTCAAAATAAGTCGGCAACGTGAAGAACACGCCAAGAGACTGGCGCGTTGCGTAATCCAATCTAACGATCTGGTAGCCTACGAAGATTTGAGGATTAAGAATATTGTGAGAAACCACTGTCTGGCCAAGTCGATTTATGATGCTCTTTGGTATCAGTTCAGGAAATGGTTGGAGTATTTTGGGGTGAAATTCGGCAAGATTACCGTAGCGGTGAACCCTGCCTATACCTCTCAAAAATGCTCGAGCTGCGGCACGGTTGTCAAGAAAAGTCTCTCGACTCGAACCCATGTTTGTCAGTGTGGGTGTGAGTTAGACCGAGACTATAACGCAGCCATCAACATTCTGAAGGCTGCCTTGAGTACCGTAGGGCATACGGAAACTTAACGCTTCTGGAGATTTGACCGCTACTTTGGTTGGTGCAAACCTGTCAGAGCAAGTCGAGTCGTTGAAGGAAGAATCCCCACGCCTTTAGGCTGGGGAGTGTCAACCATTTCTATCCTCTTCAATTGTCCTCAAACTCGGCTTAAAGATAAACTTTTATAATCTCTCCGAACAAATAGATTTAAACTTCCAAAGTTTGTTAAGAATTAATAAGTTTTTATTGCTAATCCCTCGCAAATAGTTGACGAGATTATAGGGGTTGTGATACCATCAAATAAATCGCACCCAAGGGTTTCCCATGTCTTGCCGTAAAAATAGACGCTATAACCCTGATTATATCGCGATTAAAGTTATTCTCTCACCAAAATATTAAATTCACGATGCACGAGTTTTTCGCCAAAAAGCGATCGCTCTTTTTCCAGCTATTGACAAAAACGCCATTATGTGCATTCCCCCTCTCTCCCCAGAGGGCGAGTTTATTAATCTTATCGCCCCCAGGCGAGGAACTAGCAGAACCCGCCGAAACAGAGAGAGAGGGCGGGTTTATTAATCTTCTGGTGGTCCGATTAATTAACAGCAGAACCCGCCGAAACAGAGAGAGAGGGCGGGTTTATTAATCTTCTGGTGGTCCGATTAATTAACAGCAGAACCCGCCGAAACAGAGAGAGAGGGCGGGTTTATTAAT
>NZ_JARPLC010000349.1:0-1095 GCF_032350395.1 Limnospira sp. PMC 289.06 | reverse complement strand
ACCTGAAAAAACTCGAATCTGCCATACACTCAAATCTATTGAGTATAATGGCAAAGCAGAGAAACCCGGATTTGATTTCTTAGGTTTCAATATTAGGCAATATCCTGTAGGAAAATATAGAACTGGGAAAATCCAACATGGGAAACCATTAGGACACAAAACACATATAAAACCCAGCCAAAAAGCAGTTGCCCACACAGAAGTGATAAAAGGTGTAATTAAACAATTTAAAACAGCACCTCAATCAGCCCTGATTAACAAACTAAACCCAATTATTAGGGGATGGTCAAACTATTACTCAGCGGTAGTCTCAACAGAGACATTCACCAAACTAGATAAGACAATCTGGCAAATGTTACGGGCATGGACAGTATCAAGATGCGGAAAGGCAAGTCACGAAAAGCTAAGAAATTATTTCAGACATGGAACAATTAAACTTAGCAATGGGAAAGAAAGACACGAAAATTGGATGTTCCAAACCAAAGATGGGTTACATCTATTCAAACACAACTGGACTCCAATTGTCAGACATACCTTAATACGCCCTGACGCAACACTTTATGACGGAAATTGGACCTACTGGGCAAGCAGGAAAGGACGAGCAATCGATACGCCAAATAGGGTAGCAAAACTACTCAAAAAGCAAAAAGGTAGATGTACCTGGTGTGGGCAATTCTTTACCCCATCAGATTTAATTGAAGTAGACCACATTGTACCTAGAAGCCAAGGCGGAAAGGATGAATACAAGAATCTTCAATTATTACATCGCCATTGTCACGATGATAAAACAGCTCTTGATGAAGAGATGATGCTGTACTCTTAACAAGGAGACGGTCAAACTAGGAGCCGTATGAGGTGAAAGTCTCAAGTACGGTTTTGAATGGGAGGGGTAGACCGTGAGGTCTATCTCGACCCCTAATCCAGCCGCCTTTGAAGGCTTGCCGTGAGTTGGTCGAAGGGGGCGGAGCTTGAAACCCATAATTTGGGGTAAGTGATGAGTAGGGTTGTCTGGCAATGGCTTCTAACTTGTAGTGTTAAGACATACGTGCGAGACGTTTAGGAGTCAAATAAGGCTGCAATGCCTGAAATAACCTC
>NZ_JARPLC010000348.1:0-1101 GCF_032350395.1 Limnospira sp. PMC 289.06 | reverse complement strand
TGCCTCTGTTACCTTAACGGGTAATAGTGCTATCGTCGCATTGTCCGGGAACAACCGGAAAAATGTCGCGTAAATGTATCAGATCAGGTTAATTAGGAGAAGATCATGGCTCATAAGAAAGGAACAGGAAGCACCCGTAACGGTCGCGACTCTAACGCCCAGCGTTTGGGAGTCAAACGCTATGGCGGTCAAGTAGTCAGTGCAGGTAATATCCTCGTGCGTCAGCGCGGCTGTAAGTTCCACCCTGGGAACAATGTAGGCATTGGCAAAGATGATACTCTATTTGCCAAAGTAGATGGAGTTGTGCAATTTGAGCGCCGGGGGAAAAGCGGCAAGAAAGTCAGCGTTTATCCCGTAGAAGTGGCATCCTAGCCATAGTAGGGCGGGTTTCCCACCAGCCTCGTCAGATATTTTTTCCATAACCGGACTCCATAAGTGTCCGGTTTTTTCAGTTTTCGGGGAAATATTGTAGTCAGCACCCCCGCCTGAAGCACGGGGGCTTCGTGCCTCCCGCAACAGAATAGCTGACCAGCTATAGCCGTAACTGGCTACGTTCAGAGCAAGAGTTAAAGTTCCTACCCTGGAATGCGTGCTAGTTCCCGGCTCTAGAACCGAATCGTTAAACAGTTTTAAGGGGTTAAGACAGTGCGATTTGGAGAGACTCTTCCTGTTAGGCAATTCACTGAACAACGATTGACAAAGGTCAACAATTGCGTTAAGCTAGACGAGTACACAGCAAGCGAGTTAAATGCCGAAATATATAGCACAAGACAGAACAGTTAGGACGTATAATGGCAAGGATATCTACAGAAGACCCAAAAAGCCAGCCCCCTACAGTTACGACCTTAGACAAAAAGTTATTAATGCAATTGAACTAGACGGTATACCCAAAACAGAAGCCAGTCAAGTTTTCCATGTCAGCCGGAACACCATCAATCTCTGGCTGCAAAGAAAAGAACACACCGGCGACTTCCTCCCTAAACCTAATCGCCCACCTGGTCATAGCCACCAAATTACCGACTGGCAAAAATTCAAGGCTTTTGCCTAAGAGCATGGCGACAAAACCTCCGCTCAAATGGCTGAACTTTGGGATGACGACAT
>NZ_JARPLC010000347.1:0-1106 GCF_032350395.1 Limnospira sp. PMC 289.06 | reverse complement strand
ACCATTTGCCACGGTAATACGATACGCCGATGATTTTGTAGTCATATCCAAAGACTTAGGAATCATTGAACAGTGCAAAACTGCTATTTCCGAATGGTTAAAACCTGTTGGATTAGAGATTAAACCTGAAAAGACTCGAATCTGCCATACACTCAAACCCATTGAGTATAACGGCAAAGCAGAGGAACCCGGATTTGATTTCTTAGGTTTCAATATCAGGCAATATCCTGTAGGAAAATATAAAACTGGGAAAAATCCACATGGGAAACCATTAGGGTTCAAAACTTACATCAAACCCAGCAATAAAGCAGTCAAAGCCCATACAGAAGTGATTAAAGGTGTAATTGAACAACATAAAACAACACCCGAGTCAGCCCTGATAAGTAGACTAAACCCAATAATAAGGGGATGGTCAAACTACTACTCAGCAGTAGTCTCATCAGAGACCTTCGTTAAACTAGATTACATAGTTTGGCTAATGTTACGGGCATGGACAGTTTCAAGATGCAGAAAGGCAAATTACAAAAAGCTAAGAAACTATTTCAGATATGGAACGGTCAGACTTAGCAATGGGAAAGAAAGGCATGAATCTTGGTTATTCCAAACCAAAGATGGATTACAACTATGGAAACATAGTTACACTCCGATTGTCAGACATACCCTAATACGCCCTAACGCAACACCATACGACGGAAATTGGACTTATTGGGCAACCAGGAAAGGACAAGCAATCGACACGCCAAATAGAGTAGCAAAACTACTCAAAAAGCAAAAAGGTAGGTGTACCTGGTGTGGACAGTATTTCGCACCATCGGATTTAGTTTAAGTAGACCACATTGTACCTCGAAGCCACGGCGGAAAGGATGAATTCAAAAACTTACAACTATTACACCGCCACACCCGCGATGATAAAACGGCACTCGATAACGCCAAAGCTGTATCCTTAACAATGGAACAATCAGACTAGGAGCCGTGTGAGGTGAAAGTCTCAAGCACGGTTTTGTATGGGAGGGGGTGAAGGCGACTTCACTCTCGACCCCTACTAAAGACCCGAATTTGCCACACACTGTTATGGTCGAAAGAGAAGTCACCTTCCCCAACTCCAA
>NZ_JARPLC010000346.1:0-1112 GCF_032350395.1 Limnospira sp. PMC 289.06 | reverse complement strand
TACGTTTTTGTGGTTGACACACTGGGGCAACCGTTAAGTCCCACTCATCGGGCCAGAGCCAGAAAGCTTTTGAAGCAGGGTTTGGCCGCAGTGTTTAGGACTTATCCATTTACAATTATCCTCAAGAAAACTGTTGAGAACCCGGTCAATGAACCATTACGGCTAAAGTTAGACCCAGGGGCATCAGTGACGGGTATTGCCCTAGTTAATCAGAGTCGGGACACAGTTATCTGGGGGGCTGAATTGACTCATACAGGAGATAGAATCCGAGCCAAGTTAACTGCACATCGCGTGGTTCGCCGCCACCGTCGTTGCCGAAAAACTCGTTACCGTCAAGCCCGATTCAATAACAGAAAGCGCGCAGATGGATGGTTGGCTCCCAGCCTCAAACATCGAGTTGAAACCACCTTGACCTGGGTCAATCGACTGATTTCCTCATGCCCGATAACGGACATATCAATGAAATTGGTACGATTTGACACCCAAAAGCTGCAAAACCCCGAAATATCTGGAGTTGAATACCAGCAAGGGGTTTTGTTAGGATACGAGTTGAGAGAATATCTGTTGACGAAATGGCAGCACCAGTGTGCCTACTGTGGTGGCCAAAATATCCCTTTAGAAATCGAACACATTCAGCCAAAAAGCCAGGGTGGTTCCGACCGAGTTAGCAATCTGGCTATTGCTTGCCATAAATGCCATCAGAAAAAAGGTTCTCAGGCACTCGAGCAGTTTCTGGAAAAAAAACCCGAAATCTTGAAGCGGTTGCTAGTTCAGGCCAAGGCCCCCCTGAAAAATGCGGCGGCCGTCAACTCTACCCGATGGGCATTGTTTAACAGCCTGAAGCTAACTGGATTACCCATTGAAATTGGCACTGGAGGTTTAACAAAATATAATCGGACGGTTCAAGGACTACCGAAAACCCATTGGCTAGATGCGGCTTGTGTGGGAAAAAGCACCCCGACCCGGTTGAAAATTAAAACTCACCAGCCACTACTAATTACTTGTTTTGGGCGTGGTGGCCGTCAAAAAGCGGCTCCTAACAAGAGGCTTCCGATTCGCCATAACCCATTAAAACCAATTAAGGGATGGCTTACCGGGGATATAGCCAAGCA
>NZ_JARPLC010000345.1:0-1119 GCF_032350395.1 Limnospira sp. PMC 289.06 | reverse complement strand
TTCTACTTCAGGCCTTCCGTTCCCCGCTTCAATCCTGGGGTTATGATTCCCAAAATTGGGGGTGGCTATTGCCGTTACTCTCAACTTCATGCTATACTAGGTGGGTCACAACTCCCACCGTTCAAGCGTTCTGTCTTGACCTTGAGTCCCCTGCCTTGCTTAGATTTCTCTAAGCGTCGGGACATATAAACAGTTATGGGATGGTCAGGGAAGCGACTCCCTATATTCCACCAAGGGGTGGAAGTCCCACCGGGCAGTTATTTCGGGTATTGCAACCCTATGCGCGTGCCTGAACGTTTCGCACCTCTGTGTTAAGAGTACAGCAACCTCTCTTCATCAAGAGCTGTTTGATCATCGTGACAATGGCGGTGTAGTAACTGAAGATTCTTGTATTCATCCTTTCCACCGTGGCTTCGAGGTACAATGTGGTCTACCTCAGTTAAATCTGATGGGGTAAAGTATTGCCCACACCAGGTACACCTGCCTTTTTGCTTTTTAAGTAGTTTGGCTACCTTTACTGGCGTGTCGATTGCTTGTCCTTTTCTGGTTGCCCAGTAAGTCCAATTCCCGTCATAAAGTGTTGCGTCAGGGCGTATTAGGGTATGTCTGACAATCGGAGTCCAATTATGTTTCCATAGTGTAAGTCCATCTTTGGTTTTGAATAACCAAGTTTCATGTCTTTCTTTCCCGTTACTGAGTGTGACCGTTCCCGGTCTATAGTAATTTCTCAGTTTTTCGATGTTTGCCTTTCCGCATTTTGAAGCTGTCCATGCCCGCAACATTTGCCAGATTGTGTGGTCTAGCTTATTGAAGGTCTCAGATGAGATGACTGATACATTTACGCGACATTTATCCGGCTATTGCCTGACAATGCGACGATAGCACTATTACCCGTTAAGGTAACAGAGGCGGTATCCCGCAAAGCTTTTAGAAAGATTCCAAAAGCACCGTTCCAGTCCCTGGGTAGAGTGAACCCACACTCAGGACATCGGAACACTTTTGAGCCACCTAGCTGGGAATGCATATTACCACAGTGAGTACAGGTTTTGCTGGTGTATTCTTCGGTCACATCTACAACTGTGGTTCGAGTTATCTCGGCTTGATGTCTCAGGGTTAGTT
>NZ_JARPLC010000344.1:0-1122 GCF_032350395.1 Limnospira sp. PMC 289.06 | reverse complement strand
CCACGCACGGTTCTGAATGGGAGGGGATGGAGGCGACTCCATTCTCGACCCCTAATAGTTCGAGTGGATGGGGTCTTTTTAACCACTGCACCACAGTTAGAGCATTCGAGTGAGGTATAAGCCGGGTTAACGGCAACCGTCACCTTCCCAAACTTAACCCCAAAATACTCTAACCACTTCCTGAATTGATACCAAAGAGCATCATTAATCGACTTGGCGAGACAGTGGTTTCTAACCAGATTCTTAACCCTCAAGTTTTCATATGCGACCAAATCGTTAGATTGGATTACGCAACGCGCCAGTCTCTTGGCGTGTTCTATGCGCTTCGCGCAGGCTTCGCCAACACGTTGCCTACTTATCTTGAGGTGTACTCGCCCTAGTCGGTTAATTGCTTTCTTTTGGTTAGATGAGCCTTTCTTTTTACGAGAAACACGCTTTTGTCTAAATTTCAAGCGGCTCTCACCTTTCCGATAAAATCTGGGGTTAGGTTCGGTATGACCATTAGAATCGGTATAAAACTCCTTAAGTCCTACGTCCAAACCAATCGCTTTACCCGTGGGCTGACTGTCTACTTTAACGTCCGCTTTGAGGTAGGGGTCGAGAATGGAGTCGCCTCCATCCCCTCCCAGTCAAAACCGTGCTTGAGATTTTTACCTCACACGGCTCCTGGTGTGGATGCCCACATTGTCAGTGGCACAGCGATACCAACCACTGCTTTGTCCTTCTTTGTTCAGAGCTATATGCACCACGTAGTCTTTAAACTCGCTCTCGCCATTATACTCCTACCCATTGCAGAATTTATAGCACAAGACAGAAAAGTTAGGACGTATAATGGCAAGGATATCTACAGAAGACCCAAAAGGCCAGCCCCCTACAGTTACGACCTTAGACAAAAAGTTATTAATGCAATTGAACTAGACGGTATACCCAAAACCGAAGCCAGTCAAGTTTTCCATGTCAGCAGGAACACTATCAATCTCTGGCTGCAAAGAAAAGAACACACCGGCGACTTCCTCCCTAAACCTAATCGCCCACCTGGTCATAGCCACCAAATTACCGACTGGCACAAATTCAAGGCTTTTGCCCAAGAGCATGGCGACAAAACCTCCGCTCAAATGGCTG
>NZ_JARPLC010000343.1:0-1122 GCF_032350395.1 Limnospira sp. PMC 289.06 | reverse complement strand
CAGCCATTTGAGCGGAGGTTTTGTGGCCATGCTCTTGGGCAAAAGCCTTGAATTTTTGCCAGTCGGTAATTTGGTGGTTATTGCCAGGTCGGTGATTAGGTTTAGGGAGGAAGTCTCCGGTGTGTTCTTTTCTTTGCAGCCAGAGATTGATAGTGTTCCGGCTGAGATGGAAAAATTGACTGGCTTTGGTTTTGGACATACCGTATAGTTCAATTGCATTGATAACTTTTTGTCTAAGGTCGTAACTGTAGGGGGCTGGCCTTTTGGGTCTTCTGTAGATATCCTTGCCATTATACGTCCTAACTTTTCTGTCTTGTGCTATAACTTCCCTGTTTGATACTTAGGTATATTCTGGCTATTGCATCTTGGGCAGACCGTCCGGGACGGAACCCGTAGCTTGTGCCTTCAAATCTCGATTCCCATTCAGGTTCGAGTGCCGACTTAACCAAAGCTTGCCTAGCTCTATCTTGGATAGTGGGTATTCCCATTCCCGCTTTTTTCATCCCTTCCAGGTTTGGGAATCCACGCCCGTGTAGGGTGCGTTACATTGAGAGACTTGGCAGAGAAACGAAAAACTTTCTGGTAACGCACCATGTAGGGTTTTGCTTTGAGATTTCCCTTAATATTCTCAGCTAAGATTAACCTTTGTTTTGGCGATATTACTATCATTCTATCGACACCGGCTGTCTTTTTGCCTTGACCCGCTTGGGGGGCGGGTTCATTAAGCTGACTGTTGGGAAGCATGGCTGACCGTGGAACCCGCCCCTACAGCCGCACTGCTAGGAGCCGGGCATAATATGATTTCACCAGTAGACGTTGCCACCTTCTTGCCTTCGCATCCTGTCCCGATTTAGCTGCTTGAAATATCCTCTTTTGGATCTTAAAAACTTTCCGCTGGACCTGAGACCAAGGGATAGCTTTCCATACGTTATTCGTAGTCTTGATTGGCTTTGATTTCTCAAAACCTTTCTTTCAACTCGCTTGCGTCATTTGTAAACCTACTAGACTCTATTCTTACAATCAAACCGTGACCTGTTAGCATTTCCCGTCCATTACAGCCGGGCGTTGGCTTTTGGTCACATCTCACATCCTCTAGGACTTGCGGTTACACTTATCCCTACT
>NZ_JARPLC010000342.1:0-1125 GCF_032350395.1 Limnospira sp. PMC 289.06 | reverse complement strand
ATTTGCTATTAACGGGGGATGAACGGGCTAGAATTGAACGTCAGCGGGCGGAAAATGAACGTCAGCGGGCGGAAAATGAACGTCAGCGGGCGGAACAAGCCGAAGTAGAGTTACAGCAGGAACGCCAACGGGCGGAAAGACTAGCGGAGTTATTACGCGCCCAGGGAATTAACCCGGAGGAACTTTAAATAACTGTAAATAGAGGCGATCGCACCTACCTGGTTTTGAGAAAAGCCTAGAGGCGATCGCCTGTTTACAGAAAAGTTTGATAAGTTCCTTTTTAGGGAATGACAATAATTGAGCCAAACTGATGAAAATGATTGTCTAAACTGAGAGCTTTGCTGATGTTTAATTTTTCGATAATGACTTTGCTGCTACAATCGGTAAAACTCCACTCTTTATCTGAAAATTGCCTGAAAAGTTGCCATGTTAACTGAATGTCTGCTTCGCTGAGAAAGTAGAGTTTACCAAGCTGACCCGAAAAAAATGCTTTTCCCATAGCAAGCGATCGCGCCGTTTATTTTCTGGCTCTTAACAGTGTCAGTGTTTCATCAACAATATAGTCTGTTGTCAGAAAAGCCTCGGTATTTTGACGCATCCACATACTGACCGCCTGATGATAGGGATCTGAAGGAACGACACTAGCAAACCAAGCACTCGTATCTACGAATATCATGATTTATTTCTGATGGGAATAGAGAATGCGATCGTGGTCGCATCCAGAAAAATTTTCGCGATCGCCTTCTAAAGGTAATGCGGCAATTTGAGCTAAAATATGGGCGGGATTTTTGTTCTCCTGAGTTGAGTCATTAGCACTAATGATTACTTGAACTGATGTTCCTTCTGGTAGATCGACGGGCTGCAGGAGTCGCAGCATTCCTTGTTCATAAATGGCTGGGAGTGTAAATGTCATGGTTCTCAATCAAATAGTCCTAGGGATTTTTAGTAAATTATAAGCGATCGCGCCTACCATGAACCAAGGCGATCGCCTTCTCAAATCCTATCAAAATGCTATACTATTTGCCATAAACTGCGATGAAAAACGATTAACTATGACCATCGCCCAATCATCAGAACTGGGAATTACCTCACTTCCCGATCATACCCAACTCCCCGACTCCGACG
>NZ_JARPLC010000341.1:0-1129 GCF_032350395.1 Limnospira sp. PMC 289.06 | reverse complement strand
TACCATTACAGCAGGGCGTTGGCTTTTGGTCACATCTCACATCCTCTAAGACTTGCGGTTACACTTATCCCTACTGATATTTCGACCAAATAATCAGAGTCTAGGAGGACTTAAAACGTTCCATTTATATGGGCATTCCATCTTTAGATTTGTCCTTTCCACCGGGGTACTTTTAAAGGTCTGTGTAGGTAGTAAAGAGAAACCCCTACTTTTCCCCTTGCTCTTTTGAGCGCAGCGTGTCAACCTGTTTCGCTGCTCAATAATGACGATGGTTCAAGCCGGACATTCGGTTTCCCTAATCATGGATGGTTGGCAGTGGTCGCATCTGGTAGTAGGTTCTACTTCACGCCTTCCGTTCCCCGCTTCAGTCCTGGGGTTATGATTCCCAAAACTGGGGGTGGCTGTCACCGTTACTCTTTACTCCCTGATTTCTCAGTTTGTTCATGACCTTAAGTTCCCTGCCTTGTTTGGATTTTTCCAAACGTCGGGACATATAAACAGTTATGGGATGGTCAGGGAAGCGACTCCCTATATTCCACCAAGGGGTGGAAGTCCCACCGGGTAGTTATTTCGGGTATTGCAACCCTATGCGCGTGCCTGAACGTTTCGCACCTCTTATCTTGTTGTAGCGGGTTTGGCGATGTTTTGAGTAGGCGATCGCCAAAATTTCTAAAATTTAGGTATCGGATCAGTATTAGGGGTCGAGATAGACCTCACGGTCTACCCCTCCCATTCAGCAGCAGAACCGTACATGAGACTTTCACCTCATACGGCTCCTAGTTTGACCGTCTCCTTGTTAAGAGTACAGCAACATCTCTTCATCAAGAGCTGTCTTATCATCGTGACAATGGCGATGTAATAGTTGAAGATTCTTGTATTCATCCTTTCCGCCTTGGCTTCTAGGTACAACGTGGTCTACTTCAATTAAGTCTGATGGGGTAAAGTATTGCCCACACCAGGTACATCTACCTTTTTTTTTGAGAAGTTTTGCTACCCTAGTTGGCGTGTCGATTGCTTGTCCTTTCCTGGTTGCCCAGTAAGTCCAGTTTCCGTCGTATGGTGTTGCTTTTGGGCGTATTAAGGTATGTCTGACAATTGGAGTCCAGTTGTGTTTATATAGATGTAACCC